>JBHELL010000123.1:0-14825 GCA_046263075.1 Actinomycetota bacterium
TTCCGTAGCGATAGCCGCGCGTTCCGCCGCTGGTCGCGGATGAATTTGCCGAGCTCATGCACTTTTCCGAGCGCCATCCGGACCTCCTTCCGAAAGCGACCCTAGCAGGCACCCCGGGAGGGTGCAAGCTGGCAGCTAGCACTTGGGATACCGCAGCTAGCGCCTCGTCAAACCCGCGAAAGAGAGCCGCGCGCGCGGCAGGCACCCACGGGTTCACCGCCGCCGAGGACCGGCGGTTCTTCGTGTACTGCAAGCTTCTCGCGCTGCGCGTCGTCGATCAACCCGAGCTCGCGCAGGACGAGCATCACGGCCGGACCGCGCGATCGGCTGGCGAACCCATCGCGTGACTTCGTCGCGATGGAGTAGCCGCCGCCGGTGAAGCATGCGAGCCCTTCCGCTCCCGCTTTGATCAACACGCGCGGTTGCACGGTCATGAGATCCGTGTCGAGCCGTTCACTCCCCGCGACGAGGAACGGGTGCGCGCGCATCGCTTCCTGCTCCGGGCCACCGTCGTCGATCGTCGCGAACGCGCGCGCGAGCACATGCAGCGGCGCGGTGAATGTCGGCACGCCACATCCATCGACGAGGATCGACGTGTCGCCGAGCAGCGCGCGCATGCGTTCGATATTGCGTCCTTGTAGCGGGTGCGCTCGATCGCGGTACGAGGCCAGCGGCCATCCGTTGAGGGCGGAGACGGCGAGCATCGACGCATGCTTCCCGGAACAGTTGTGGTAGACGCGGGCGCGTTGCGTGACGCCGAGCGACGCGTCGGGATACGCCGGGACGTCGGCCGGACACCGCAACGCATCCTCTTTGACGCCGGCCGCCGCAAGGGTCGCGCGTGCGGCGGCGAGATGCGGGCGCTCACCGTTGTGCGACGCGCAGGCGACGGCCAGGGAGCGGTCGCTCGGCGGCTTCCAGCCGGCTTCGAGCGCGACGCGAGCTTGCAACGGCTTCGCCGACGAACGGAACGCGCACAGGGTGCCGGGATCCCCGGCAGACGCGACGAGCGCGCCCGCGCGATCGACGACCGCGACGTCGACCAGGTGAACGGACTCGACGAAGCCCGACCGCTCGGCCTCGACGATGATCGGCTCGCCCATCAGCGGCCGGCCGTGAGCCGCTCCGCGAGCACGGGAGGGAGGCCCGCATCCCGGATCTTCTGTTGCGCCCGCGCGATGTCATATGCGACTCGATGCACAACCGCCGTGCGCGCGACGTCGTCGTAGAGCATGAAGGACGCTCGCGGATCCGAATCGCGCGGCTGCCCGACGCTCCCGGGGTTGAGCATGTAGCGTCCGTCGCGGATCTCGACCGGCTCCCCCTCGGCGAGGACGCGGCCGCGCGTTCCTTCGTCTTCGCGTTCGAACATCGTCGGCATGTGCGTGTGACCGAAGAAACAGAGCGAGAAGTCCTCCGCCTCGAAGCTCTCGTCCGCCTGCTCCGCGCTGAAAACATACTCCGCCGCTGGGTCTGCGACAGATCCATGCACGAGCACGGCGCCGCGCGCATCTCCGCGCGGCTCGAGCTTGCCGAGCGCGCCGAGCGCTTGCGCGTCGAGCGCGCGCTCGGTCCAGCGGATCGCAGCTTCTGCCGCGCTGTTGAACCACGACGAGTCGAATCGGGCCGTTGCGGCCAGATCGTGATTGCCTGCGATCAGCGTCGCATCTGGCAGCTCGAAAAGCAGCTCGACGACGGCTTGCGGGTCCGCGCCGTACCCGACGATATCGCCGAGGACGATCGTCGCTCCTGCACCCTCCGAAGATGCGCGCGACAAGACGGCGTCGAGCGCCTCGAGGTTCAAATGGATGTCGGAGAGAACGGCGATCCGCACGGAGCGAATGCTAGCCGAGGTGATCGTCGGGAAGCTTCTCGAGTCCTTCGATCGAATGATCCTCGGGCAGCGGCCAGACGTTCGTGCGCTCCTTGCACAGCGCGACGAACGCGGCGGCGACCTCCGGGTCGAACTGCGTGCCCGCTGCTTTGAGTATCTCTTCGAGTGCGGCTTCGACGCTCATCGCGCGCCGGTACGGCCGATCGGACGTCATCGCGTCGAACGTGTCGACGACCGAGAATATGCGCGCGGGGACCGGGATCTCATTCCCCTTCAATCCACGCGGGTAGCCGCTGCCGTCCCATTGCTCGTGATGCGCCTCGACGATGGGGATCGCCGGCCTCAAGAACGGGATCTGCTGCAAGATCGTCGCACCGATGATCGGGTGCGTCTTCATCACTTCCCATTCGGTATCCGTGAGGGGGCTCGGCTTGCTGAGGATGTGATCGCGTACACCCACCTTGCCGATGTCGTGGAGCAGGAAGCCGTAGCGGAAGATCCGGTCGTCAGCGATGTCGGGCGAGATCCGCTCGGCCAGTGCGACGGCGTAATCGTGCGCGCGATTCAGGTGGAAGTGCGTGTTCGTATCACGCGCTTCGACGATGAATGCCATGGCTTGGATCGTCGCGAGGTACGACTCTTCTAATTCCGCGAGCGTTCGCTGGAGCTCGTCGGCGCGCGCGCGCTCTTTCTGGAGCACCCGGTTGAAGTCCTGCGCGACCTTGATCAGCTGTTCTCGGACTGCCTCATCTTTCAGCCATGGGTACTCGTCGTTGAGCAGTTCCGCGCGCAACGACGGGTCGAGGTCGTCCACCATCTTCACGCCGCGCCGTTCAGGGCAGCGTTCACCGCCTCGATCAGCTCCAGGGGGCTGAATGGTTTGGTGAAGAACCCGTCGGCGCCGGCGAGCAGCGCTTCCTCCTTATCGAAGCTCTCCGACTTCGCAGTCAGCATGACGACGCGCGCACCCTTCGTCGCCGGGCTCGCGCGAAGCGCGCGACACACGTCGTATCCGTTGATGCCCGGCATCATGACGTCGAGGATCACCACGTCGGGTGGGCTCGACGATGCAACTTCCAGCGCTTCTTCACCGCTGGCCGCGACGTCGATCGTGAACCGCTGATCCTCGAGCACGGCCTGGAGCAACGATCGGATCAGCGGGTCGTCGTCGACGATGAGAACCCGCGCGCGCGGTCGCGACGACACCACGGCGTCACCGCCCCGTCAAGACGTCGTTCGGGTTCGCTTCGCCGGTGCGGTAGCGCCGGCCGATCTCTTCGTTCAACGCGTCGAGAACCGCGAGCACGGAACGTCTCGTCTCGGAAACGTCGCGCTCGACCTCTTCGAGCTCTTTGATGCGCGCCCGCAGCTCGTCGTCGGAGAGGGCGTCGAGTCGTGCGAGCGTGTCGTCGTTCACGAGCTTGCTCACGCGACGACTCGGCGTGAACGCGATGTTCGGATCGTTGCCCGGGAAAGAACCTCGAGATGCTCTGCTTTCGTCTGCGAGTATCTCAGGGAGCGTGTCGATGATCGAGCCTGTTCGTGTGCCGGCTCGACGATCGACCTCGCGCCGCAGGATGGCGAGCCTTCCGTGCAGCAGCCTCCGTTCGTATGAACAGATCGCTTCCTCTTCGGCTGCGTCGAGCCGCATCGCGCGGATCTCGTCTAACGAGCGCTCTGAGAGGTCTGTCAGGAAGCCTTCCTCGAGAACGCGATCGATGCGGCGCTTATTGTCCGACATGCATCGACTCTACCGCAGGAAAAAGGCCACGGATAGGTCTCTAGGCAGAGTTGCCTACGCGCGCGGCGTCTCGTAGCTCCCGTTTGAGGACCTTCCCCACCTGGTTCTTCGGAAGCACGTCCAGGAACCGGATCGACTTCGGCGACTTGTATCGCGCGAGCCGCTCGCGCGCGAACGCGAGCAATTCATCTTCCGTCGCGTCCCGACCGGGTCGCAGCACGACGAACGCGGTGACTTCTTCGCCGAGCCGGTCGTCGGGCACACCGACGACGGCAGCCTCGAGCACCGCCGGGTGCGTGAACAGGACCTCTTCCACATCGCGCGGGTAGATGTTGAGGCCGCCGCGGATGATCAGGTCCTTCTTGCGCTCGGTGATGTAGAGGAACCCGTCTTCGTCCAGATGACCCACGTCGCCCGAGTGGAACCAGCCGTTGCGCATCGCGCGCGAGGTCTCGTCCGGCAGCTTGTAGTACCCGGCCATCACGTTCGGACCTTTCACGCACACCTCTCCCGGCTCGCCGTTGGGCACCGGATTGTCGTCGTCGTCGAGGATCGCGACCTCGACGTCCGGCACCGGCCTTCCGCACGAGCCCGGTTTCGGAGGGTCGTCCATCCGGATCACGGAAACGGTTGGACTGGTTTCGGTCAGTCCGTACCCCTGCAGGACGCGCGCGCCCGTCCGCTTCTCGAACTCGTCGGCGATCTCCACCGGCAGCGGCGCCGCTCCGACCACCACCCAGCGAAGGCTCGACCAATCAACGGCGTCGAAGGCGGGATGGCCGAGCATGTATTGCAACATCGTGGGCACGACCGAGCTCGACACCGCGCGATGACGCGAGACCGCTTCGAAGAAGCCTTCCGCGGTGAACCACGGCAGTAAGATGCCCGTGATCTTGAAGAGCTGGCCGACCAAGGTGTTGCCGAGCCCGAAGAGATGCGCGAGCGGGAGCACGCCGATCGAGACGTCGCCGTCCTTGATGTTGCTTACTTTCGCCGAGTTCTGGGCGTTGAAGAGCATGTTCCCATGCGTAAGCGTCACGCCTTTCGGCCGGCCGGTCGTCCCGCTCGTGTACGAGATCACGGCGAGGTCGTCGTCGGTCCGGTCGACGATCGGAATCGTTTCGGTTGCCGAGGCGACGAGCTCGTCGAACCCGACGACCTGCTCTTCCGCCGGCGCCGCTCCCGTAACGATGACGAGCGGCGGACGCGCGATGCCCTCGAGCGCCGCTTTGACGTTGGGGTAGAACTCGGGGCTCGTGATGATGGCCTTCGCTTCGGAGTCCACGAGGATGTGGTGGATCTCGGGGACTGCCAGCAGGAACAGCATCGGCACCACCACGGCGCCGGCGCGCAGGATCGCGCCGTAGGCGACCCCGACGGCCGGGGAGTTCGGGAGCATGACCCCGACACGGTCGCCGGGACGCACGTCCGCGGCGACGAGCGACGTCGCGAGGCGGCCGGAGCGGTCGAGGAGATCGATGTTCGTCAGCCGCTCGTCGCCGAACACCACCGATTCGTAGGAGCCGAACCGTTCGACGTTTCGCTCACCGAGGACCGCGACGTTCATGGCGGCGAAGCGTATCCAGAACGGGGGAACCAGGACAAAGAGCGCGCGCGAGGGGCGGCTCGCCGATAGACTGACGGGGTCCCTGGCGCACGCCTCGTCGTTCCGCGCGCCATAGGCCGGAGGGATCGTGGGGAGCAACGCACTGGTTCGATGCGGGCGTTTCGCGCGCCCGTACATCCGCGCGCTCGTGCTTGCGTTCGTGGCCGGCATCGCGATGACGGAGCTCGCACTGGCGCTCCCGCCGATCACGGGCGCGGTGATCGACGACGTCCGCGCGGGCCACTCGCACCGCCTCCCGTTCTTCGTGGGTCTGATCGCCGTCATCGGCGTGGTCGAGATGATCCTCGCGTTCCTGCGCCGGCACACCGCGGCGAGAGCTTCGATCTCGATGGAACAAGACATGCGCAACGAGCTGTACGCGCACCTGCAGCGCTTGCCGATCTCCTTCCACGACGGATGGCAGTCGGGTCAGTTGCTCTCGCGCGCGATGGGTGACCTGTCGACGATCCGGCGGTTCCTCGGATTCGGGTTGATGTTCCTCATCATCAACCTGATCCAGTTCCTGACCGTGGTGATCTTGATGATGCGATACAACCTCTGGTTGTCGTTGCTGACGATCGTCTTCGGTGTGCCGATCGTGTTGCTCACATGGAACTTCGACCGGCGCTACCACAAGATCGCGCGCCGTGTGCAGGACAACACAGGCGACCTCGCGACGATCATCGAAGAGAGCGCCGTGGGCATCCGGATCGTCAAAGCGTTCGGGCGCGGCGAGCACCAGTCGGCGAAGTTCCGCAGCGGTGCAGATTCCGTTTACGTCTCGAGCGTCGAAGCCACCTACCTTCACGCGAGGTTCCGCCCGTTGCTGCGCCTCTTGCCGAACCTGAACCTCATCACGGTGCTCGCGATCGGCGGCTACTCCGTCATCCACGGCTCGCTGACACCAGGCGACCTCGCAACCTTCGTGCTGTATCTCTTCTCACTGAACTGGCCGATCCGCTCGATCGGCTGGATCCTGGCCAATGCGGAAGAGGCGCGCACCGCCGCCGAGCGATTCTTCGAAGTGATCGATACCGAGCCCGACATCGTGGACCGGCCGGATGCGCGCGCGCTCCCGTCGGCGACCGGTCGCGTCTCGCTGCAGAACGTGTCGTTCCGCTACGGCTCGGGCGAATGGATCTTGCGCGACGTCACGCTCGATATCGAGCCGGGCGAAACGCTCGCGGTCGTGGGAGCCACGGGCTCGGGAAAGACGACGCTGCTTTCGTTGGTGCCGCGTCTGTACGACGTGACCGAGGGGGCTGTGAAGCTCGACGGCGTCGACGTTCGAGACATCACACTGCCGTCGTTGCGTTCACATATCCGCGTCGCGTTCGAGGACCCGGTGCTCTTCTCGATGAGCGCGCGCGAGAACCTCTTGCTCGGCAATCCCGACGCGACCGAGGACGATATGCGTCATGCGTTGGAGACGGCGAACGCATCGTTCGTCTACGACCTGCCGTGGGGCCTCGACACCCGCATCGGCGAGCAGGGGTATTCGCTGTCCGGCGGACAGCGTCAACGACTGGCGCTCGCGCGCGCCGTGATCGGGCGGCCGCGCGTGCTCGTGCTCGACGACCCGCTGTCTGCGGTCGACGTTCACACCGAGGCGGAGATCGAAGCCGCGCTCGCCCACGTCCTGCAAGGCGTGACCGCCCTGCTCGTCGTCCACCGTCCGTCGACGCTCGCGCTGGCGGATCGCGTCGCGCTGTTACACGAGGGCACGATCGCGGCCGTCGGCACGCATGCGGAGCTGATGGAACGGCTGCCGGTCTATCGCGACATCCTCTCGATGGAAGCCGAGGAGGTATCTCGATGAGGATCCCGGAGCCGAAGAAGGCACCACAAGACGAGCCGGGATGGCGCGGCGTCGCGGCCGAGAACACCGACGCACTCTCCGGAAAGGCGGCGACGATCCTGCGCGGGCGCAGCCGCGAGCTCCTCCTGTCCCTGATCAGGCGCTACACGAAACGCATGGTGCTGGCCGGGTTCCTCCTCGTCCTCAACACCTTGGCGGACCTGGCGGTCCCCTTGCTCATCGGCCTCACGATCGACCACGCCGTGCGGCCCTTCATCGGACGGCACCATGTGCCGGGAACATTGATGTGGTACGTGGTCGGTGTTCTCGCCGTCGTGGTCGCCGATGCGCTGGCGGGGCTCGCCTTCATGCGCGTGTCGGGTCGAACGACGCAGGACGTCCTGCGTGATCTGCGCACGCTGGTGTTCGACCATTGCCAGAAGCTGAGCCTTTCGTTCTACGAGCGGTACACATCCGGGCGCGTGATCGCGCGATTGACGTCAGACGTCGATGCGATCACCGACCTCCTCGCGACCGGACTGACCGACCTGATCAACAACGTGCTCTATCTGCTCGGGATCGTCGCGATCTTGATGGTGCTCGACGTTGAGCTCGCATTGGTGACGCTCGCGGTTGTCCCATTCGTCATCCTGCTGTCACGGTGGTTCCGCGATCACGCGCGCGTCACCTACCGGCGGACGCGCCGGACCGTCGCGCTCGTGATCATCCATTTCGTCGAATCGCTCGGCGGGATCCGCGCGGTGCAGGCGTTCCGTCGCGAGCCGCGCAACCAACAGATCATGGAGCACGTCAACGCCGACTATTCGGCGGCCAACGTCGAGTCGATCCGGTTGCTCTCGATACTCGATCCGGGTCTGCAATTCATGGGCCGGATATCGACCGGGGCTGTGTTGCTGTTCGGTGGATACAGCGTCCTCCACCACCGGATCGGCATCGGCGTGCTTCTGGCGTTCGTGCTATACGTGCGCCGGTTCTTCGAGCCGCTCCAGGTGCTCTCGCAGGTCTACAACCTCCTGCAAGCCTCCGCGGCGGCGCTGCAGAACCTTTCGGGGGTTCTCGACGAAGAGCCGAGCGTGCCGGAGCCGATCCGTCCGGTGATCCCCGAGACGGTTGAAGGGCGACTGTCCTTCGAACGCGTCAACTTCAGCTACCGAGATGTCGAAGTGATCCACTCGCTCGACCTCGAGATCCCGGCGGGGCAGACGATCGCGCTCGTCGGTCAAACGGGTGCGGGCAAAACGACGATCGCGCGCCTCGTCGCGCGCTTCTGGGACCCGTCGGATGGAACGGTGCGGCTCGACGGCGTCGATCTTCGAGATATCCCAGACGACGAGCTGCGCCGGCACGTGGCGATGGTCACGCAGGAATCGTTCCTGTTCTCGGGCACGATCGCGGAGAACATCCGGATCGGGTTCCCCGACGCGTCGATACGGGATGTCGTTGCAGCTGCCGAAGCGATCGGCGCGCGCGACTTCATCGAGGCGATGCCCGAAGGCTTCGAGACCGAGGTGCACAAGCGCGGGGGAAGGCTGTCCGCCGGGCAACGCCAGCTCGTGAGCTTCGCGCGCGCGTTCCTCGCCGACCCTGCGGTGCTGATCTTGGACGAAGCGATGTCGTCACTCGACATCCCGTCCGAACGGCTCGTGCAGCACGCGCTCCGGACGCTCCTCGCAGAACGCACGTCCATCATCATCGCGCACCGGCTATCGACGGTCGAGATCGCGGACCGCGTGCTGGTCGTGCACGACGGCCGCATCGTCGAGGATGGGCACCCGCGCGAGCTGATGTCGGGAACGGGTCGCTACGCAGCGCTGCACGACGCCTGGCGCGAATCGCTCGCCTGAATCGCCCGCTCCAACGGCCGGTTGCTAGGGTGAGCGAGCGATGAGCACCGGCCAAACCATCCTCCTCGGCGCGATCGCCGGCTTCACCATCTACCTCGGGCTCCCGGTGGGGCGCATGCGTACGAACAACATGCGGGTGAAGACGTGGCTGTCGGGCATCTCCGCGGGGATCCTCGTGTTCCTGCTCGTCGAGATCCTGCACGACTCGTTCGAAGTGGTCGAAGACGCGATCACCGATGCACATGCGGGCAAAGGCTGGGGAGCGTTCACCGGCTTGACGCTGGCATTCACGGTCGGCGTCGGCGTCGGGTTGTTGAGCCTCTTCTACATCATGCGCGCGTTCAGGCCTGCGCCGAAACAAAGCGTCGGTCCCGGTGCGATGGCGGTTGCCGAGATGGATGCCGCGCACATCCGCAAGCGCGACGCGATGCACCTGGCGATCTCGATCGCCGCTGCGATCGGGCTCCATAATTTCTCGGAGGGGTTGGCGATCGGTCAGAGTGCGCACACCGGCGACACGAAGCTGGCGCTGCTTCTCGTGATCGGGTTCGCGTTGCACAACACTACGGAAGGGTTCGGGATCGTCGGACCGCTCGCGGGTGCCGACGTGCGCGCGTCGTGGAAGTGGATCGGTCTGTTCGGGCTGATCGGCGGCGCACCGACGTTCGCGGGCACGATCATCGGAACGTCGTTCACATCGTCTTACCTTTCCGTCGGGTTCCTTGCCCTCGCCGGTGGCGCGATCCTCTACGTCGTCGGTGAGCTCTTCGCCGGCGGCCGCAAGATGGACTGGGAGATGATGCTCTGGGGAGCTTTCGCCGGCTTCCTCGCCGGCGCGGCAACCGAGCTCATCCTCACGTTCGCGCGCGCGTGATCGACGCACCGGCGCCGCCACGCCGGCAGTTGCGCGCGCGCCTGCCGATCCGGGACGCCGCGCGCATCCGTCGCCGAGCCGCCGACGCGGCAACCTGCATCGTCATCCTCGCCACCGCGTGCGCCACGTTCCCGTCGATATTCCACCCGCTCGGCGTCGGGCTCGACCTGAGCTGGTGGTACGCCGTCAATCACGCGGCCGCGCACGGGTTGCGGTTCGGACGCGACATCTCCTTCACGACGGGACCGCTCGGGTTCCTAGTCGTCCCGCTCGACATCGGTTCGAACCTCACGGTTGCGGTCGCGTTCTGGTTCGCCGTCCAGGCGGCGCTCGCATGCGCGCTCGCAGCGCACGCGTTCGCGCGCGCGCGTCGAGCCGCGGTCGTCACGTTCTGCCTCGCGTTCGTTCTCGCCGTCGGGTTCGGGCTGACACCGGAGTATCAGCTGCTCGTCGTGCTCGGCATCGTCTGCGCGATCGCACTCGGTGCGCGCGGCAGGCTCGCCTCCGCCGCCGCGGCGCTCGCGAGCGCGCTCGCCGGCGTGCTCCCATTCGTCAAGCTTTCCGTCGGCGTCGCTGCGATCGCCATGGTGGTCTTCACGTTCGTGGCGCTCTCGCTGCGCGACCGGCGCGCGTCCCTGTGGTCGCTCGCGTGGTTCGTGGTGCCGGGCTCGATCGCGGCGGCGATCGTCACGTGGCGATGGATCGGCTCGCCCGGGGATCTGTGGCGATGGGCACGAACGTCGCAAGAGATCTCATCGGGCTACAGCGTCGCGATGACGATCGACCCGCCGCGCGGATCTGTGCTTTGGCTGCCCCTTTCGATCGCGCTCGCCTACATCGTGCTGATCGGAGTTCTCCTTGCTCGCCGCAGTCGCGGCGCGGCGGCTGTCGCGCTGATCGCGCTGCCGGCGCTCCTCGCAGCGTTCAAGCATTCGTTCGTGCGCCATCACGGGAGGTTCTTCACGACACTGATGCTCGCAACGATCGCAACCGTCGTGTTGTTCGTGCGCGACCGGCGCGCGCTCGTCGCGACGGTGCTTGCGCTCGCATCGGTCGCCGGATGCGCCGGCTATCTCGGATGTACATACGACCGCGAAAGCCCCTGCGCGATATCGGGGGTCGCCGGCGTGAGTGGAAGTCATGGTTTCCTTGCGTTCGGTGACGCGGTCGCGCTCGGCTCGACGGAAAAGGATCTGCGACAGGAGTCCGATGCGAACGTCGCGCACGACTTCTTGCCGGAAGAGATCCTCGCCCCGCTGCGCGCGCCGGGCGCGACGGTCGACGTGTTGCCCTGGGAGATCGCATACGCGCGCGCGCACGGCCTGCGGTGGTCGCCGAGCCCGCTGCTGCAGGTCTACAACGCTGCGACGCCCCGGCTCGACGAGGAGAACGCCGCGCACTTCCGAGGAGCCGGGGCACCGCAGTACGTGCTCGTGCGGTGGCAAGATATCGACGAGCGGAACCTCTTGCTCGACGCTCCGCGGACGTGGCGCGCGATCTTCGAGGACTATTCGCTCGTACGGCGATGGCGGTTCTTGTTCTTGTTCCGCCGTCGCGCTCCGGAGCCGGCGGCGGAGTTACGCGCGCTCGGCTCGACGTTGGTGCACCGCGACGAGTGGATCGACGTGCCGCGCGCGGTGACGTCGGCTTCGATGGACTTCGCGCTCGGCGCGATGGGGATCGTGAAGCGAACGTTCCTCGGCGTGGCGCCGGTGTGGCTCGACGTGCGAGACGAAAGCGGCGCCGTCGCTTCGTACCGCATCACGCCCGAGCTCGCGCGCGCGCCGTCCTCGATCTCGGGCTTGGCGAGCAACCCCGACACCTTCGACGCGTACCTCCACGGCCGAGGTGTAGCGGGCGCGATCGCGATGCGCGTGCGCGGACCCGGCGCGCGCGACTACCGCTGGCCGGTCATGGTGCGGTGGTACCGCGCGTCATAAGCCGTAGGTGCGCGCGATGATCTCTTTCATGATCTCGGTCGTGCCGTGCGATCGCGCGCATACTGGATCGCGATCTCCAGCCTCTTCTGTGCGGCGGCGACCTCGCCGAGCGCCATGATCAGGCGCTCCCATCGGAAGTTCTCATGATGTGAACGAAGCCTTCGCCGTCTTCGCCGAGCCCGTTTTCCACCGGAACCTTGCAGTCCTCGAAGAACAGCTCGCCGGTGTGGCTCGTCCCATCATCCGACTCAACCAAGATATCCGTACATGTCACCCTCGTATCCTCTGGGATCGCAACCCGGATAGGTCCGGCACCTGATCTGCACGTGAGTCGTCACGGCGCCATCGGCGCCCACCGTCCAGGAGCTTGTCCGCACCTCGGGTCCGGTGAACCCATCGCTCGGACTGCCCGCAGAAGCCGTCACGAAGACGTGCATGCCGAGACACAGATCGTAGAAAGCTTCTTGCCGTTGCCCGCCCTCCTGCACGACCGGTCCGATGAAGGTCCACGTGCCGTCGCCGTCGTCGCGCGCGACCAACATGGTTTCACCATGAGGCGGATATCCGCCGCACCACAGGGCCCCGCGCAAGACGGCGGTTGCCGAGCCCGGCGCGGCATGAGCCCCGTACGAAGATGGAACCAGCGTCAAGATGAGGACGAACAGCCGCAGTCGTCTGCTCATCGCACGAACACCTGAACATGCTCTTCGGTGCCTGAACCGACCGTCGCCGCGACGACGAAGCCGCTCGGGATTCCTGCGATGTCTTGATATGGACCGATGGGCGTTCCGTCGGCGGAGCCGTCGGCGATCTCGTCGACCGCGAAGGGCGCCGCCAGCTGCACGTGCGCCCATGCTGCTCCGCCCGTGGCCGAGCGAGCGAGCATCGGAGTAAGGAGATCGTGCCCGCCTGCGTCGGGGACACCCGCACCGGCGACGCTCTTCGGGAGCGTCGGGATTCCTTCATGCGCCGTTCGGTAGTAGAAGAGACCGACCTCGCCGGTTCGGCTCACCGCGACGGCCGGTTCGACCGCCGGCCCGTCGGTGGGGATGATGGACGTCGTCCAGGTCAGCCCGGCGTCGTGCGACGAAGCCATCGCGACTCCGGCTCCGGTCGTGTCCGTCCACACGACGTATACTTCACCGTTCGGACCCGCGGCGACATCACCGATGCAGCAGTAGCCCGATCCGACCGAGATCGGCGCGGAGAACGTGGCGCCGCCGTCGGTGGATCGGAGAGCGTAGTACCGCGCCGCTCCAGACGGGATCGCGGCCCGCGTCACGGCTCCGGCGAACCCGATGCCGAACGACACCGGATCCGTCTCTGCGACGACGAGGACGATGACACCGCCGGACGTAACAAGGCCTATCGTAGGTGCCGCCCGATCGGGTCCCGGTGCGAACGCGACGTTCGGCGCGGAGAACGTCCGGCCTCCGTCGGAACTGCGGACAACCGCTACCGATTCACCGACCGGCCACGGGCTGCCGTACGTTCCAACCATCTGAGTGCGGAAGCGCTCATAGGCCGCGACGACCGAATCGTTCGACCCTGGAAGGAACACCACCGGCGCGCGCTGCGCGCCCATCGCGCGATCGAGATCGGCGATATCTCCGACGTGCGCGTCTCCGGCGGTCGATAGCGCGTACTGCCGAAGAGCGTCATGATCCGTTCGTAGATCGGCGTACCACGTCACCCACCCTTCGGTCACGAGCGTCCGACCGCCGGACCCGATCGCGATGAAAGGATCGACGAGCTGACCCGGTTCACCTTGCTGGCACGCGGTGATCCCGGTGAATAGTTCAGAGGTGAACGTCGCGCCACCATCGCGAGAAGAGGCGATAGCGCCTTCGTCTCCTTCGCCGAGCAGGTACTGCATGACCACGTGGTTCGGATCGCTCGCGTCGACCGCGATCTGCGGCGTGTTCTCCCGCGTCGAACCGCAATCGTGACCCGCCCCGATGTCGATATCCTTCACGGCGCGCGCGCTCATAGATGTCAGGGACAAGAACATGACGATGAAGGCGGCGAGCCTTCGCGCCGAGCTGATGCGCAGCGGTCGATAACTCAGTCTCATCAGGACTCCCCTCCATCGAAGAGCGCTTCGGCCTCGGTCATCCCCGAAGCGTGATCGTGCGCGAGTAGATGTCTGTATTCGCGAAACCCGCAGGGCATGCGGTTCGCGGGTCGGGTGGGGCCGGGTGCTCCCCGGCGCGCCATGCATCGCGGTATGCATCCACCGCGGGACACGCGACCGCGTTCCGGACGTCGGTCCACACGACCGTAGCGCGCACGGCGCCGTTCACGTCGGAGACCGTCGTCTGGTTGAAGTCGCCGACGAACTGACGCCGCAGCGGGTTGAACAGATCCGAGCCCGTTAGACCTGTCGAGCCATCCGGATCCCCTGTGGCAGAACTCAGCTGATCCAACGAGAACGTCGCACCGCCGTCATGACTGATCGCATAGAGCATCCCCAGCGTCGCGAGGCCGGATCCGGGTTCGCTGCTCGACGTGATCACGTTCGCCCACGAGATCAGGATGTCGCGGCCGCTCGGCGAAACACCGATCGAGGTGTTGAACGCGTTCCCGTCCGCCGGCCGTGAGATAGCGAGCGGCGGGCTCCAACTGCGCGTGCCGTTCGTCGATCGGGAGAGCCAGATCAATGACCGGTGCGTCGTCGAGTCGTATTGCGGCCAGACGATGTAGGCCGTGCCCCGCTTATCCACGGCGAGATCGGGATTCGAGTGTGTGCGGAAGGACGCGCCGGGGAAGACGCTGCGCTGCAAAGTGGACGGACCCATGTCCACCACCGTCACCGCCGGATCGAAGCTGGCTCCGCAATCTCGCGATGTGGTGGCGCGGATCGCCCCGGAGGCGATCGGATACTGCGTATCGTCCACGAAATCCCACCCGATCACGAGCGTTCCGTCTGGGAGAGAGCGGGGCTCGGCGGTGAAGAACCCGCCTTCCCATCCGAACGGAGGCACGACATCGATCGGTTGCGACCAGCTGGACCCGCCATCGGTCGAACGGAACAGAGACATGTGTTCGTACTGATCGTCGTACCGGCCGTCGACGACGTAGACATCCCCGAAGCAGCGACTTCCCGGCGATTGATCGGCCCAGATGATGGGGCGATCGTTGTACGCGGCGTGGTACTCGTTCTCGAG
>JBHELL010000124.1:0-8782 GCA_046263075.1 Actinomycetota bacterium
CACCGTGAACGCGATCCACGTGCGTTCGGTCGACAAGACCGGCAAGGTGCTCGTCGACATCGTCGTCGCGAGCGCATCGTCCGACGCGTCGTTCGTGAGTGGCCTCGGCTGCGACCAAGGTGTCCCGCATGTGTCCGGCAGCGGATACGCCGTCGGCATCAACGCCGATCAGTCGCTCATCGGCCCGTCCGCTCAGTTGCTCGACGTGCACGTCACGGGCGTCGCGTTGCCGTCCACCGGTGGCAGCGACTCGGCGACCGTGGAGCACACGGGACCGCTCAGCCTCATGGGACACACCATCCTCGAGTCCAACGCCGCGTACTCCGACACGAACGGGACCGTCGACATCGCATCCGACACGGCCCACGCGTTCACGGAGTCGCAGATCGAGAAGCTCCACTTGCTGGATCAGGATCCCGATCCGGGCGCGGAGAGCTTCCTGATCACGGCGGACGCCGTGCATGCGGAATCGACGTCCGACGCATCGGCCGCCAGCGCAACGAGCACCGGCGATTCCTACGTCGTGAACCTGCAGATCGCGGGCCACGACGTGTGCACGGACGTCGGGATCGACGGCCGGTGTCACCCGGATGCGAACACGGCGATCTCGGTCGGGCCGGCGGTTCTCGTGATCCTGAACGAGCAGATCGCAGATCCTTCTGGGACGGGCGCGACGGGGCTCGACGTGAACGCGATCCACGTGTTCATCCTCGGCCGGGACAACCCGTTGGGATTGCCGGTCGGCGCCGAGATCATCATCGGCCACGCGCACAGCGATTCGAAGTCCGCTGAGGCTTCGGTGCAGCCGGCGACGCCTGCCGCCGCGTCCGTCGTGATCACCAAGGACGGTGTTCGGCTGCCGTCGCCCGCGAGCGTGCACGCGGCGCCCGCGCGCACCGCGCCGAAGACGCGTGTCGGCTCGACGCCACCGCTGACGGCACCGCGGGTCGGATCTGCCGGGACACCTTTGGGAACCGCCCCGGTCTCGCGCCCGGCACCCGCCGAGAACGACGGAGTGATCGCAGGCGTCACGGGTGTGCTGAAACCGTTCTAGCGATCTGAAGAATCGAGAAGGGGGCCCGTGGCGAGCCCCCTTCTCATTCCTTGGTCGCGCGCACTAGCTCGTCGAGCCGTTCCTCGACGGTCCCCGTCAGCGGCCGGTATCCGACGTCGTAGCGCTCGAGGATCGACCGCACGCGATGGTCGATGTCGTTCTGGAATTCGGTGTCCATCGGGCGCAAGCCGTCCGGCACGATCGGAAATTCGATAGGCAGGTAGAAGACGTGCGTGTACTGGCTCCGCAGCTGGTACTCGGCGATCTGCTCGCACACGTCCCACAGAGCGTTCTCCAGCCGGCGCGGCTGATTGTCCAGAACCCACGACGCATACGCCATCACATCGACGAGTGACCGGTCGCCGACGAAATGCGGATGCGTCAGCTCGTTGTAGTACTGACGCAGGAAGATGAGCGTCTCGACCTCGGCCGTCGCGTCCTTGTCGAGCTTGAATCCCTCAGCAGCGACCTGGCGCGCGACCTCGGGCAGGAGCGGCAAGCCGAGCGGATCCGCCGCCGCTTCGGCGAGGGTAGTCTTCCCGGTCGAGAACGAGCCGACGATGGCGATCCGATGCACGGCGGCAGGCTACCGCATCCGGCGCGCGGTTTTGTGCCGGTCATATGCGCGGCCACGCGGTCCCAGAAACGCGACGCCCGAGATCCCGCGCGTTGGTACGCTCGGCGCATGGACCGGAGACAGTTACTGCAACGCTACCGGGAGGGGTACGACGTCTTGGTCGAGTCCTTGCGCGACATCACCCCAGCCGAGCTCGGCGCGCGCGAAGGCCACGACGAATGGTCCCCGCAACAGGTGGTCAATCACTGCGCCGACAGCGAACTCAACTCGGCGATCCGCTTGCGCAAGCTGATCGCGGAAGAAAACCCGGTGATCTACGGCTACGACGAGAAGGACTACGCGGAGCGGCTCCACTACGACCGGCCGTACGGATCCTCGCTCGCGGCGGTGAAGGGCGCGCGTTAAGCCAGCCTGTCGCTGCTCGAAGCGTTGACCGATGAAGAGTGGTCGCGGAGCGGATGGCACACCGACTCGGGTCCGTATTCCGTCGAGCTGTGGCTACGGATCTACGCCAACCACTGTCACGATCACGCCGACCAGATCCGTCGCGCGCGCGCGACCGCGCGCTGATGCCGCGCCGGCGTCTCAGCCCGCGAATTCCTGCGCGACCAGGAAACCTTGGCGGCCGTACATCACGCCGACGCCGAGCCGCGTGAAGGTCTTGGACAGGATGTGGTCGCGGTGCTCCTTCGACCGGAACAACCCGACGTCCGCCCACTCGACGCTGATCGCGAGCGCGATGTTCTCCGCCGTCACGCCGAAGGGTACGCCGAGCTCGCGCAGCCGGTCGCCCGGCGACTCGCCCTGCGGCGTGTCGTGGCCGAAATAACCATGCCGGTACATGTCTGCGGCATGCGCGCGGCCGGCTTCGGCGAGCCGCTCATCCCATACGAGCGCCGGTAACGCGCGCGCGCGACGCTCGGCGTTCACGTCGTCGAACAGCGCGCGCGCGGCGCCCGGATCGTTCTCGAAATCAAGCGTCGCAGCCACTTGCTGATCCCGATGCACGAACGAGGTGATCAGCTTACGAAGATCCGACTCGGCGAACGTCAGCGCGAACCGCGGCGCTTCACGGACGAGCGACGCGCCGATCGTCGAGTCGCGGACGCGCGCGTTCATCGACTACACGGGCGCGACCGTCATCGCGAGCAATACGACGACGACGATGGACAGCGACCACGCTGCGGCGAACACGGCACCCCCGGCGTGGTTCACCATGCCCCACTTCGTCACGTCGAGCAGACGCGTCAGGGTGCGTGCGCCGAACCAGAAGACGATCGAAACGCCGACGAAGATGATCATCGCGCCGGCGATGTTCGCCGTCCCGGCGGATAATCCGCTCGCTTGCAACGGCGATGCAAGGACTCGATATCCGAAGACCGCCGCCGCGGTCGCGCCACCGAAAGCGACGAGCCGCGAGACCGCCGAAAGCAGACCGCGACGGTATCCACGCCACGTGAAGAAACCGGTGAAGGCGATGATCGCCGCGTCGACGACCAGCGTTCCCCCCTACCCCTCGACCACGTCCTCGATCGGGTTGATCTGGACGCCGAGCCCTTCCGCATATTCGAGCGCGCGCTTCAGCGCAGCGTCGTCGCCCGACATCTCGAGGATAACCCAGCCGTACGTGTCTTCGACGTTCGCACGGCGAACGTTGGTCACCACGTCGAATCGCTTGCCCATGTTGTAGATCACGGGCTCCTGCACGAGAACCTCGGGGAACGTCAGATGCACGCGTCGTGTCACCATCACGACCTCCGTTGGATGCTCAGCAAGACATCGTTCATCGACCCGGACCGGAACCCTTCGAGGTCGAGGGTTACATACGTGAACCCGAGCGCCTTCAGTTCGGCCGTGATCTGTTCGTGGACGCCCGCGACGTCGACGAGCCGCTCACCCGGCACCTCGATCCGCGCAAGGTCACCGTGATCCCGCACGCGCAGCTCGCGCAGCCCCAGGGACCGCATGAACGCTTCGGCGCGCGCAACCCGGTCGAGCCGCTCCGGCGTGACCTCGACGCCGTACGCGATGCGGCTCGACAGGCATGCCGATGCGGGCTTTTCCCACGTCGGAAGCCCGCGCGCGCGGCTGAGCGAACGGATCTCTTCCTTCGTCAGACCGGCCTCGAGGAGCGGCGCGCGCACCCCGTGCTCCCGCGCCGCGCGCTGCCCGGGCCGGAAGTCGCCGGTGTCGTCGACGTTGGTCCCGACGAGGACGGCGGCTCCGCGATCCGAGGCGAGCGCATCCAGGGCGTCGAAGAGCGTGTCCTTGCAGTGGTAGCAACGGTCCGGGGCGTTCCGCCGGTAATCCGCCTTGTCGAGCTCGTCGGTGAAGATCTCTTCGTGACGCCATCCCCGGCTCGCCGCGAGTCCGCGCGCGGACACGCGCTCATCCGGTGCGAGCGACGGCGAAACCGCGGTGATCGCAACCATCCGATCGCCGAGCACCTCATGGGCGACGTCGGCGAGGAAGGCCGAGTCGGCTCCTCCGGAATACGCCACGATCGCACCCGGCAGGGCACCCAGAGAATCCCGTAACGCGGCCGCTTTCTCCATCGAACCAAGGGTACCCGGGTTCGCTTCGACCGCGCGCCCTGCCGCCGATATCATCGCGCGGGAGGACGCACTCGAGTGACCCTGTTCCGGCGGCTCGCGCTCGCAACAACCCTTACGACCCTCGGCGTGATCGGCGTCGGCGGTCTCGTGCGCGCGACCAACTCGGGCGACGGCTGCCCCTCCTGGCCCAAGTGTTTCGGCCGGTGGGTCCCACCGCTCAACGAGCACGCGATCATCGAATGGTCGCATCGTGCGATCGGAGCGATCGCGATCACGCTGCTCTGCGTGACGCTCGTGGTCGCGGTCGTCAGACACCGCCGCGAACGCCGCATCTTCTGGCCGACGCTGCTCGCGACCCCGGGCATATTCTTGCAGGCGATCCTCGGTGCGATCGTCGTGTCGGCGAAGACGCACGCGAACTACTCGCACTACGAAGCGGGGCTCGTCACCGCGCATATCGCGACGGCGATGGCGCTCGTCGCGGTCCTGGTCTACGTGACGCTGACGGCGTACCGGCTCGACGGACGGCTGCGCGCGCAACCCGCCGAGCCGCGCGTCGCGCGCGCAGCGATCGGGTCGGCGCTCTCCGTCTACGGGTTGATCCTCATCGGCGCGTACGTCCGGGGATCGCACGCGGGGCTCGCGTTCCCGGATTGGCCGTTGATGAACGGATCACTCGTCCCCCGTCTCGGCGGCCTCGCCACGACGCACTTCATCCATCGCGCGGCGACCGTCGTCGTCGTGGCCGTCATCGGCCTCTTCGTCTGGCGCGCGCGCAGCGCGCCGGTCAAGCACTTCGCGCGCGCGGCTGCCGTCCTGTACCTGTTGCAAGCGGTCGTCGGAGGCGTGCAGGTGTGGACCAAGCTCGCATGGCCGCCGGTCGTCGCGCACGTCGAGCTCTCCGCGCTGCTCTGGGCGACCTTGGTTGCGGCGGTGACGGCGCAGCGCGGCTCGACGCAGAACGAGGTGCATGCCCGGATCGAAGGATCCCTCCGCGCCGGCTTCAGCCAGACCGTCAAGGCATACGTCGAGCTGACGAAACCGCGCATCGTCTTGCTGCTCGTTATCACGACGGTTCCGACGATGATGCTCGCCGCGCGCGGCGTGCCTCCTGTGATGCTGATCGTGTGGACGGTCCTCGGCGGCACGCTCGCCGCAGGAGCCGCGAACGCGATCAACATGTACCTCGATCGCGACATCGACGCCGTGATGGCGCGCACGCGCGCGCGCCCGCTGCCCGCGCACAAGATCGAGCCGGCGCCCGCGCTCGCGTTCGCGATGCTGCTCGCCGCAGGATCGTTCGTTTTGATGTCCCTGACGGTGAACGTGCTCGCGGCGGTACTCACGCAAGGCGCGGTCGTGTTCTACGTCTTCGTCTACACGATCGGCCTCAAGCGGTCGACGCCCCAGAACATCGTCGTCGGCGGCGCGGCCGGCGCGGTTCCCGTGCTCGTCGGCTGGGCGGCCGTCACCGGCCGGATCGGCGCGCCCGCATACCTGCTCTTCGCGATCATCTTCCTTTGGACGCCGCCACATTTCTGGGCACTCGCGATGCGGTTCTCGAAGGATTACGAAGCTGCCGGCGTTCCGATGATGCCGGTCGTCGCCGGCGCGCGCTCGACGCAGCGACAGATCCTTTTGTACACGCTCGCGACGGTCGGAACGACGATCGCGCTCTACCCCGCCGCGAAGATGGGTGCGCTGTACCTCGCCGCCGCGCTGGCGCTCGGTTCGATGTTCATCCGTCGAGCCGTGACACTGTGGCGTCAGGGGTCACCGAACGCCGCCTACCTGCTTTTCCGGTACTCGATCGTGTACCTGGCGCTGCTGTTCTTGGCCGTCGGGCTCGACGCCGGGATCCACCGTGTGATCTAGCCGGAATGGCTGCCGGCCTCCGATTCACATCGGCACAAAGACGCGCGCGCTCCGCGTTGGAGACGGCTCTATCTCTATGGTAGGTATTCGCTCCGACGCGGCCGTCCACCGAGGAGAACGATGAGGTTCCGCAGCGCGCGCACCCGGCTCATCACGTTCAGCTTCCTCGCATTCATCGCTCTCGCCGCTTGCGCGAAGAACGCGAAGCAGGACGCGCTGCATCCGAGGGGTCCGGTGGCGCGGCAAGAGCATCACCTGTTCGTGCCCGTGTTCTGGATCGCCGCCGCCATCTTCTTCCTCGTCGAGGGGCTCATCGTCTACGCCGTCGTGCGGTTCCGGGACCGCCCAGGCGCGCCGGAACCGAAGCAGATCCACGGCAACAGTCGTCTCGAGCTCGGCTGGACGATCGCCCCTGCCGTACTCCTGCTCGGCATCGCGATCCCAACCGTCATCACGATCTTCCACGTCTCCGCCAAGAGCGTGCCGAACGAGGTGCGCGTCAAAGTCACCGGTCATCAGTGGTGGTGGGAATACGAGTACGAGGGGACGAACCCCGTCGTGAAGACGGCCAACGAGCTCGTGATACCTGCAGGTCGCCAGGTCTTCCTCGACCTGACGTCGGCGGACGTGATCCACTCGTTCTGGGTGCCCGAGCTCGCCGGGAAGCAAGACGTCGTCCCCGATCGCACCAACACGCTCGCCTTCAGCGCCGACGAGCCGGGCACGTACCACGGCCAATGTGCCGAGTTCTGTTCCGTGTCGCACGCGAACATGCGGCTCGAAGTGATCGCGAAGACGGAGTCGGATTACGCCACGTGGCTCGCCGGCCAGCAACAGAACGGCGCGGAACCGCAAGGGTCAGACGCGCAAACGGGGATGCAGCTGTTCATGTCGAACGCGTGCATCGCGTGCCATGCGATCAACGGCACCGCTGCGGGCGGCCAGGTCGGGCCAAACCTCACGCACCTGGCGAGCCGCACAACCTTCGGCTCGGCGATCTACCCGCTGCAACCGGACTTCCTCGCGCAATGGGTGAAGCACGCGCGCCTGCAGAAACCGGGCGTGCTCATGCCCGACTTCGATCGTCCGCTCCTTCCCGGAGACCCGGCCGCTTCTGCGATCGGGCAGACGCCGTTCCGCCCGCTCAACGATCAAGAGATCCAACAGATCGTCGCCTACCTGATGAGCTCGAAGTGATGGGAGCAGTGGCATGACGACCTACACGGAGACCGCGCGCGGCCCGCTTTTCGCGCGCCCACGCTCTCACACCGGTGTTTGGAGCTGGGTCACGACCGTCGACCACAAGCGCATCGGCATCTTGTACGGCGTCACCGCATTCATCTTCTTCCTCTTCGGCGGCATCGAGGCGTTGCTCATCCGGTTGCAGCTCGCGCGCCCGAACGGCCACGTGTTATCGGCGGAGACCTATAACCAGCTCTTCACGATGCACGGGCTCACGATGATCTTCCTCGTCGTGATGCCTTTGTCCGCGGCGTTCTTCAACTACCTGCTCCCGATCATGCTCGGCGCGCGCGACGTCGCGTTCCCGCGTTTGAACGCCTTCAGCTACTGGGCGTTCCTGTTCGGCGGCATCTTCATGTACTCCAGCTTCCTTATCCACTCCGCACCGAACGGCGGCTGGTTCGGGTACGCACCGCTGTCGGTTCAAGGCGGTCCCGCGGCCGCCGGCGTCGCAACGACGGGGTCCGAGATCTTCCTCAACAACATGACGTACTACGCGCTCGGGCTGCTGATCCTCGGCATCGCGTCGACGGTCTCGGCGGTGAACCTCGCCGTCACCGTGATCAACATGCGCGCGCCGGGGATGAGCATGTTCCGCATGCCGGTCTTCGTTTGGATGGCGTTCGTGGTGCAGCTTCTCCTGATCTTCGCGCTGCCGGTCATCACAGTCGGACTCTTCCTGCTGCTGTTCGATCGTGTCTTAGGAACATCGTTCTACGTCAGAGGCGGCGATCCCGTCTTATGGCAACACCTGTTCTGGTTATTCGCGCACCCCGAGGTGTACATCCTCATCTTGCCCGCGATGGGGATCGTCTCGGAGATCCTCCCGGTCTTCAGCCGGAAGCCGCTCTTCGGGTATCAAGTCGTCGTGTTCAGCGGTATCGCGATCGGGTTCATGAGCTGGGGCGTGTGGGCGCACCACATGTTCGCTGTCGGCCTCGGACCGGTCGCGAACTCGGCGTTCGCGGTATCGACGATGTTCATCGCCGTCCCGACCGGTGTGAAGATCTTCAACTGGCTCGCGACGATGTGGGGCGGGCGATTGCGCTTCGAGCCGCCCATGCTCTTCGCCATCGGCTTCGTAACGATGTTTACGATCGGCGGGCTCAGCGGCGTCACGCACTCGATCGTGCCGCACGACTACCAGCAGACCGATACGTACTACGTCGTGGCGCACTTCCATTACGTCCTATTCGGCGGCGCGATCTTCGGGCTCTTCGGCGGCATCTACTACTGGTGGCCGAAGTTCTACGGCTGGATGCTGAACCGCAAGATCGGCAACCTTCAGTTCTGGCTGATGCTGATCGGTTTCAACCTCACGTTCGGCCCCTTCCACATCCTCGGTCTTCAAGGGATGGTGCGCCGCACCTACACGTACGGCGCGAACATGGGCTGGGACTTCTGGAACAAGATGTCGACGCTCGGCTCCTTCATCATCGCGCTCGGCGTGCTCGTTTTCATATACAACGCGATTCGTAC
>JBHELL010000125.1:0-4731 GCA_046263075.1 Actinomycetota bacterium
GGAAGGTGAAGGCTTCCGCCAGATCATGTGGGAGCTGCAAGGCGAGCGGCTCGTCGGCGCCGCCGGGAGCGTGTTCGGCGCGGGGCTCCTGCTCGATCGAACGATCCAGTACGCGAAGGACCGGCACACGTTCGGCAAGCCGATCGGGAAGAACCAGGCGGTATCGCACCGGCTCGCAGAGATGGGAACGAAGATCGAAGCGGCGAAACAGATGGTGTACGACGCCGCGTGGAAGTTCGGGAACGGCGAGTATCCGGTGAAAGAGATCTCGATGGCGAAGCTGTTCGGCGGCATCGTCGCCTTCGAGATGTCGAACGTCGCGATGCAGATCTTCGGAGGCGCCGCCTACACGATGGATCTCCCGGTGCAGCGCGCGTGGCGAGACTCACGATTGATCCGCATCGGCGGCGGGACCGATGAAGTCATGCGCGAGATCATCGGCAAGATGATGGGGTTGTGATGCGCGCGCTCCTGATGGTCGCGGTGCTGATCCTCGGCGCGTGCACGGCGCGCGAGAAGCCGACGTTGCGAGCGGCGACGCAGGACCACCCGATATCATTCGCCGCCGGCGTGGGCGCGAACGATGGAAAGGTGTCGCGCTGGAACATCGTCGCGTACACCAACGCGCATGCCCAGCCGTGTATCGAGTTCCGCGAAGAGCATCCGCCGACGACGACGTCCTACTGCGCGCCTGCCGGCGTCGTCGACGCGGCGCTGATGAAAGAGCACATGACGCCGCAGGTCGAATTCTCGGAGACGACGTCGTGGCTGTACGGCTGGGCGTCGGCCTCGGTCGCGAGCGTGCGCGCGCAGGTCGGCGGCTCGACGGTCGGCTCGGCCACACCCGCTGCGGTTTCGGGGACGCCGTGGCGGATGTTCTGGGCCCAGATCTCGCCGCGACCACCCAAGATCCCAGTCGTGATCGCGCTCGACGGCGACGGCCACGTCCTGGCACGCGCACTCCATCCGGGTGTGGGTGGGTGCGAGGGATGCGTACCACCAGCGGGGACGACACCGTGAGCACCGTCGAGGACGCGCGCTGGGACCTCTTCACCGAGGAGCACGATGCGCTGCGGCAGTCGGTGCGCGCCTTCATCGAGCGTGAGATCCGTCCGCACGTCGAGCGATGGGAGAAGGATCGCGACTTCCCGCGCGCGCTCTACGAGCGGATGGGCGACCTCGGATTCCTGGGCTTGAAATACCCAGAGGAGTACGGCGGCTCGGGGCCCGATTACCTCGCCGACGCCGTGGTCGTTGAGGAGCTCGCACTATGCGGGTCGGGAGGCGTCGCTGCGGGTATCGGAGGTCATAAGGATCTCGGCTCGCTGTACGTCTACCGGTTCGGGAACGACGAGCAGCGCAAGCGCTGGCTCGTGCCGTCGATCCAAGGCAAGGTGATCGGAGCGCTCGGCGTCACCGAACCGAACGCCGGATCCGACGTCGCCAGCATCCAGACGCGCGCGGAACGCGACGGCGATCACTACGTGATCAACGGTCAGAAGGCTTTCATCACGAACGGATCGAAGGCCGATTACGTGGTGACCGCGGTTCGCACCGGCGGCGAAGGGTACGGCGGGATATCGCTGGTCGTCGTCGAGCGCGACACGCCCGGGTTCACGACGAAGCGCATGGAAACGGTCGGGTGGTGGACGAGCCACACCGGCGAGCTGTTCTTCGACGACTGCAAGGTTCCGGTGGAAAACCGGCTCGGCGAAGAGGGCGAAGGCTTCGTTCACATCATGAAGAACTTCCAATGGGAGCGCCTGATCATGGCGCTTGGTGCGGTCGCCGCCGCACAGAAGACGCTAGAGATCGCCATCCAGTATGCGCGCGATCGCACGGCGTTCGGCAGGCCGGTCGCCAAGTTTCAGGTGTGGCGGCACCGGTTCGCGGACCTCGAGACCGAGATCGCAGCAGCGCGAGCGCTGACCTATCACGCGCTGCGCAAGTTCATCGCGGGGGAAGACGCGCTCCGAGAGGTCAGCATGGCCAAGTGGTTCGCGACGGAGCTCGACTGGAAGGTCGCCGATGAAGCCGTGCAGGTGCACGGCGGCTACGGATACATGATGGAGTTCCCGGTGCAGCGCGCGTGGCGCGATTCGCGCCTCGGCCCGATCGGCGGCGGCACGACCGAGATCATGAAAGAGATCATCGCGCGCACCTACGGCCTCTGATCGCTCCGGCTCTCGATGATCTCACCGCGATGGAGGTCCTCGGCTGCGATGCTCAGGTCCCCTCGAGCCACTTGAGCACGGCCAGCACGCGGCGATGATCATCCGCGCTTTGGAGCAGCCCGAGCTTCATGAAGATGCTGTGCACGTGGGCGTTGACGGTCTTCATGCTCAAGAAAAGGCGGTCGCAGATCGCTTGATTCGATCGTCCTTCAGCCATCAAAGAGAGGACCTCGCGTTCGCGCGCAGTGAGTTCGTCGATCGGGTTCTTCTCCCGCGGGCGCGATACCAATCGCTGCACGATCGACGGATCGATCACCGACTCGCCGGCCGCGACTCGCCGGATCGCGTCCGTCAGTTGATCGAGGTGACCAACACGTTCCTTGAGCAGATATCCGGTTCGTTCGGAGCCGATCTCGATGAGCTTGAGCGCATAAGAAGTCTCGGCGTACTGCGACAAGACGAGGACGCCCGTCGCAGGATGACGTTCGCGCAGCGCGCGCGCCGCCTGCAGTCCCTCGTCGGCGTGGGTCGGCGGCATCCTGACGTCCATGATGACAACGTCCGGAGGATCGTCTGCGATGTTGTCGAGCAACTCATCGCCGGTGCTCGCTTGCGTCGTAACGGTGAACCCGGCATCGCCGAGCAGGCGCGCCAAACCCTCTCGGATGAGCGCGGAGTCGTCCGCGATCGCCACGCGAAGGGTCATCACGTGCATGGGATCTCGGCGCGCACCGTCGTTCCGTCCCCGCTCGGGCTTTCTACGAACAGCCGCCCGCCCACCGTTGCGACCCGGTCGTCGAGCCCGCGCAGCCCGGATCCGTTCGTCGGAGTCGCCCCGCCGATGCCGTCGTCTGAGACCTCTACGATCAAAGATCCACCCTCGCGGAAGAGGCGCACCCACGCGCGCGTGGCGCGCGCGTGGCGCGCGATGTTGGTCAACGCCTCGGCGATGACGAAGTATGCCGTGGACTCGACCGCGAGCGGGAATCGTTCGTCGGTCGGATCGCAGTGAACCGGGATGCGTGCGCGCTCGACCAAGATCGCGATGGCCGCCTTCAGTCCATCTTGGGCGAGCGCAGCAGGGTGCATGCCGCGCGCGAGCTCACGTAGGTTGTCGATCGCGTTCTCGAGATCACCTTTCGCTTCGGCGATGAGTTCCTGGAGCTCCGGCTCGGCTGCCTTGTTCTCCGCCATCTGCAGCAACATCAACAATCCGACGAGCTGCTGCTGGGCGCCGTCGTGCAGATCACGCTCCAAGCGCTGTCGAGCCGCGTCCCCCGCTTCCACGATGCGCGCGCGCGACGCGCGGACCTCTTCGAGCTGTGCGCGCAGTTCGGCCTGGAGCCGCGCGTTGTCGAGGGCGAGACCCGCCGCGGCACCGACACCGCGAACGAGATCCGGTTCTTCGAGAAGCGCTTCGTCGTGCACGATGACGGCGATCGCCTCACCGTCGCGCTCGATCGGTGTTGCGACTCGGCGCGCGCCCGCCGGCGGTGTCTCCAACGTTTTGCCGTCTTCGGTGAGATACGCGAGGCGAGGGGCAGACCAGTATCCGATCTCGACACTTGGGTCCCCCAGAGTGCGCGCGACTGCATCGCGGATCGTCCGGGGCGCGGCAGGCGGCTGCGACGGACCCTCCGATGAGCCGAATTCGACGACGAGCTTTCCGACCCGGCTCCGTCGGGAGCGGAGCAGCGACATGCCAAGAAGGTACCCCACCGGCAATAGCAGCAAGGCCGAGAGGAGCGTATCGATGGCGATGGTGTAGGCAGCCAAAGGCGGCGTGTATATGTCGATCGCGTTCGCGGTCTCTTGGAACACTAGGTACGACGTGTACGCGAGACACAGGATGACTGCGGGTATAGCCAGCGGCGCATAGACACGTCGCGCAGGCTTCGAAGCGCGGAGGGAACGAGCGATCAGGATGCCAAGCGTGAGAAGCAAGCACGTTATGAAGATAGGGATTTCGAAACGCGTTGCGATAAAAACGTTGAAGTCTGTGTTGTTTCTGACGAGGAGCAGGTTGAGTGAGCTGCGAAGCGCAGGATCAGCGATGTGCGGGTCGTACGTCCAGATAGTGATGAGGTATCCGATGCCCGGCAGTGTAGAGAGGGCGACGATCGCTTTCGGCAACCACCACCCCATCCGGCCGGACGGATATCCAAGGATGGCGTAGAACATGAACGGGACGGGGAGACCGTCCATGGCGAAGGCGGCGGTCCACAGAACCGGGTTCTTGGCGTCGAGTGATAAGGCGAGCCAGAACGCGAACCCCATGACAACGAAGACCTTGCCGACGACACCGGCGCGCCGTTGCCACCACAAGGTGAGCCCGCACATGATTGCCGCATATCCGATGAACAGCTCGACGAGCCGGATCGGGACCCCTTGCGCACTGATGTCGAGGATCGCGCGGAAATCCACAACGCCGACGACGATGGCTGCGACACCGAGCACGAGGAGACCCCATCGCGGGGATGTTTCGCTGGGCCTTATTGGGTCTGTCAGCTCGACGACGAACTCACCAACGCGCGTGCGCCGCGCACGGAGGTAGTAC
>JBHELL010000126.1:0-6586 GCA_046263075.1 Actinomycetota bacterium
ACGTGACGAGAGATGGGAACCGCAAATGCGATTCGGGCTAGATATATCGCAGCATCAGCTGACATGGGAAGAGCTCACCGCGCGCGCGCACTATGCGGAAGACGGCGGGTACGACGGCGCGTGGGTGTTCGATCACTTCAAGCCCTTGTACGGCGATCCCGGCGGCCCGTGCCTCGAAGGGTGGACGTTGCTCGCCGCGCTCGCTGCGATCACGAAGCGCATCCGGCTCGGCGCGCTCGTCACGGGTGTGACCTACCGGCATCCGTCGGTGCTCACGGCGGAAGCGATCACCGTCGATCACGTGAGCAACGGCAGGCTCGAGTTCGGCATCGGCGCCGCGTGGTTCGCGGACGAGCACCATCAGCTCGGAATCGACTTCCCTTCCAACGCCGAACGCGCGCACCGTCTCGAGGAGGCGCTGAACGTGTACGAGCGTCTGTGCGCGGCGGAGGAAACGACCTTCGAAGGGCGCTACTACACGCTCAGCGGCGCGCGCATGCGACCGGCGCCGGTTCAACAACCGCATCCACCGATCTGGATCGGAGCGCATCGCCCGCAGCTGATGCTGCCGATCGTCGGACGGCACGCGGACGTGTGGCATACGTTCGCCAAGCCCGGACCGGATTACGAGAAGAAGTGGTCGATCGTCGCCGAGCATGCCGCGCTCGCCGGCCGCGACCCGAAGGACATCCACCGTTCACTGCCGCTCGATCTGTCGCAGGGATGGGACGACGTGAAGCGCGCGGTTGAGGCTGCCGAGGAGGCGGGCGTCGCCTACATGACGGCGGGGTGGCCGGGCGAAGGGCAAGCGCACCTCGACCACTTCACCGAGAAGCTGATGCCGAAGCTCCGCTGAGCGAGAACGGATACCTATGGCCATGTCGAGTGAAAACGAGGTCGTGTTCCAGAACACCGTCGTCGACATCGTCGCGACGAGCCGCTACGGCGGGAAGAGCGATGTGGCGTTCGTCGGCTCGACGATCTTCTTGCGCGAGCCTGCAGACCCCGAGATGTACGCGGAGCACGGCGACGTCCAAACGATGCTCGACGGGCGGATGGTGTTCATCCGCTCTACGGTGGAAGTGCCGGAGGAAGACGGTCGCTTCTCCGTGCGGGTTTCGTCGCCGATCGGACCCGCGCCCATGATGAAGAACGGCGACTACTCCCTCGTCGTGCTCCTTCCGCGGCCCGGCTTCCATCCGGTCGGCCCGATCTTCGACGTGGAGCTCGTCGACTACTCGAAAGAGCGTGCGCCTTCGGTTCACGGAGCCGGCGTGCTCCCATCTATCGGGAACAGGATCTCCGTTTCGTGGAGCGCACGGCAAGATCCGGAAGATGTGATCTGGTACATCTATCGTTCGATCGGCGGCTGAGCTCCGACCCGCGTCGCAGCCTCTTCGAGGCTCAGCGCGCGACCGCGCGCGACGGCATCGTCGAACGCTTCCGCACCGAGCACCGATCGAACCGCGTCAACATCGGCTTCGTACCGCGCGCGCGCCGACGGCGGAACCGGCGCGCCGATCGAATCCCGGACGGCCAGCGCGGCACCGAACAATTCTGCCGCAGTCCGGTGATGCTCGCGAAGGGCCGCGAGACCTGCCGCGCGCTCCAGCAATGCCGCAACCCCTTGCGCATCCCTCATGCCGAGCCGCAATGCCACGCCGTCGCGCAGCGCGCGCTCGGCGGCGTCGATGTTGCCGTCGTCGCGTTCGATGTCTGCAAGGATCTCCATCGCGAGCCCGACGGGCCGGCGCGCGCCCGATTCCTCGATGACCGGCATCGCCGCCTCGATGTGCGCGCGCGCAGCCTTCGGGTCGCCGGCCGCACGGTCGATCTCGGCGAGCGTTAACCCGACCATCGCGACGCCGAGCCGGTAGCTCAGCCGCTCGTGGATCTGCTTGCTCTCTTCGAGCAACGCACGCCCCTCTATCGCGTCGCCTTGCTCCCACTTGATCCCGCCGAGCGCCATCAAGATCATGGCGATGTCCGGGTCGGTACCGAGCGACCGTGCCACGGCGAGCGCTTCGCGGTAATACCGTTCCGCCTGACCGAGATCGCGCCTGTTGTTCGCCACCGCGCCGAGCGCGAAAAGCGCCGCGGATTCGACGTCGTGGTTGTTGCTGACGCGCGCAAGCTTCAACGCTTCGTCGTACAGCGCGGTCGCGCCGGGCAAGTCACGCTTCATCCGCGCCACGTTGCCGAGGCTGTACAAGAGTGTCGCGACGCGATCTGCACGGCCTTGAGCGCGGAAGATCTCGAGCGCCTCCTCGAAGTGTTCTTGCGCAGCATCGACCTCCGCTTGCTCCGTCTCGATGTTGCCGAGGTCGTTCAGTGCCGTCGCGATCGTCGTCTGGTCCCCGGTTGCGCGCGCGGCTTCCAATTGCTCTTGCTTGTATCGCCGAGCCGCGCGCAGATCGCCTTGTGATTGCGCGAGATACCCGAGCGTTCCGAGCACCTTCTCGCGCACGTCGTCTCGCTCGATCCCCCCGAGGGCAGCTTCGAGCCGTTGGCGTCCTTCAGCGAAACCTCGGATGCTCCAGTAGATGCGCAGATCTACGACGATGTCGGAGGCGGCTTCGAATTCCCGGCGAGCGGCGAGCCGGTCGATCGCCGCCCGGACGTTGTCGAGCTCACGGTCCACGTGGACGAGCCAGCGCGCGCGCTCCGCGCCGTCGAGGCCGGCGCGCGCGCGACGAGCGAACGCGCGGTACCAGCGCGCGTGCGCATCACCCACGCGCTCGTCGATCCCTGCCTGCGCCGACCGCTCGAGCGCGTACGCGCGCACGCTCTCGAGCATCCGGTACCGCGCGGCGTCCTCGTGCGTTTCCATCACGACGAGCGATCGTTCTACGAGGCGCGAGAGTGTTTCGAGGACGTTCGCCTCGTCCGCCGCGATGTCTTCGGCGGCCTCGATCGAGAACGTACCGGCGAAGACCGAGAGCATCGCGAACAACGCCCGCTCCTCATCGCCGAGCAGGTCGTAGCTCCAGTCGATCGCGCCACGCAGGGTTTGCTGACGCGGCTCGGCGTCACGCACGCCTTTCGTCAAGAGGCTGAAACGCTCGTCGAGCCGCTTCGCGATCTGTGCCGGCGCCAGCAGGTTCGCGCGCGCGGCAGCGAGCTCGATCGCGAGCGGGATACCGTCGAGCCGCCTGCACACCTCGACCACGTCACCCGCGTTCTCCTCGGTGAGCTCGAACGAAGGGTTGATCGCGGTCGCGCGCTCGACGAAGAGCGACACCGCGTCGTGACGAGCGAGCTCGGACAAGGTTCCCGCCGCGGGCACCGCCATCGGCGGGACCGCGAGGATCGCTTCCCCGCCGACGCCGAGCCCTTCGCGCGACGTGGCGAGAACGCGAAGATCTTCGCAGCGCTCGAGCAACGTCCGGGTCAAGCGCGCGCACGGCTCGACGATGTGCTCGCAATTGTCCAAGACGAGTAACGACGGTGCGCGCGCGAGCCGTTGTGCGATGACATCCATGACATCGCCGTCGGCAGCCGGCGTGACGCCGACGGCGGCTGCGATCGTCGGTGCGACCAGCGCCGGATCCGACAGCTGCGCCAGCATCGCGACCCACACGCCGCCGGGGAACACGTCCAGAAGCTCCGCGGCCGCTTGCACCGCCAGCCGTGTCTTGCCTGCCCCTCCAACACCGGTCAGCGTTACCGATCTGTGCTCCGTGAGCAGCGCACGCACGCGCGCGATCTCGTCTTCACGACCGATGAACGACGTGAGGAACGTGGGCAGGTTGTTGTCGACGACCTCGAGCGAGCGCGGGGGCGGGAACGAGTCCGGCAGGCCGTCGATGGAAAGCTGGTAGATCTCCTCCGGCTCGACGAGATCGCGCAACCGCAACCGTCCGATCCGGTGGAATCTCACGTCGTCGGGGAGCGAGGTATCGATCGACGAGACCGTCGCCTGCGACAGCAATGCCTGGCCGGGGTTCGCGATCGCACGGATGCGCGCGCACCGGTTCACGGCACGGCCGTAGTAATCGCCGCCGTGCAGCTCGGCGTTGCCTGTATGGATCGCGACGCGGACGACGAGCGGAGACGATGTCGGCCACGGCTCGGCCGCGAATGCGCGCTGAAGGTCACGGACGTATCTCACCGCGTCGAGTGGCGCGGCGAAGACCGCGAACGAGCTGTCTCCTTCGCCTTGCGCGCGGATCAGGTCGCCGGCGTTGGCAGCCGCGAGCCCACCGACCAGCTCCTGATGTCGCGCCACCGCGGCGAGCATCGCGTTCGCGTCGGCCTCCCACAGCGCCGTCGAGCCGACGATGTCGGTGAGCACGAACGTGATGGTGCCGGTGGGCAACTGCCCCATCGCTCCCCCTTGCGCGCGAATGATACGCGCGGGCCCAGGTCGGCCGGCGCTCGCGTCACGGCCTAGGACAGCCTAGGAGCCGGCCGCCGTTTTCTCGCCGGCGCGCGGCAGCGGTGGACGCGGGCGGTCGCCGATCAACTGGTCCAGCAGTGCGCGCGCGAGCGCTTCACCGACCGCTTGATGAGCCTCCGGCGGCCAGTGGATGCCGTCGGGGTTCAGCCGGTCGCCGAACGGCTCGACCAGAGCCCAGCTCGGGACGAATGGAAATCCGTTGCGCGTCGCGATGTCGCGCTGCAGCGCTTCGCGCGCCCGGCGATGTGGATGCGTCGAGCCATAGTACGACGACGTGTGGCTCGTCGGTCCGAGCGCGACGCCGGCGGCGCCGTGCGCCAGCGAGCGCACCATGAACAGCACGCCGTCGTAGAACCGAGCGAACCCCACGGCGCTCTCGTGCGACAGTCGCGCGCGCGTCAGCACGACGACGCGCGTATGGATCTGTCGCGTCAGGCCGCGCGCGAACCGCCGCAACCACGGCGACTGCAGGTACGGGATCATCGCTTCGATGAACGGAGGCATCCCCGTCGGTGCATGATCGATCGAGCCGATCCCGACGACGACCGCATCGGCGCCCATCAGCACCTCGAACTGGGCGTGCCGATCCTTCGTCACGAGCTTCCACGCTTCGCGCGTGTCCATGCCTGCGCGCGCGAGCACGCTCAACTCCACCGGCCGCCGCAGCGCGCGCTCGAGCTCGGCCGCGAGCACGTTCGGGTACAGCGTCTTGTGGCTCGGAAGCTGCGGCCCAACATCGTCGGTGAAGGCTGTGGAATCCCCGATCACGACGAGCCGCAGCGCGCCGTTCACATCAACCGCCGCGCCGCTTCCTGGATGCTGCCGCCGAAGCTCGGATAGATGCTGAACGCTTGCGCCAGCTGTGCGACGCCGAGCTTCGCGTGCACGGCGATCGACAGCGGGTAGATGAGGTCGCTCGCTTGCGGAGCGACGACGGTTCCACCCAGCACGCGGCCGCCGCGCTGCGACGCGACGACCTTCACGAAGCCGTCTTCGAGAGCGACCATCTTCGCGCGCGCGTTGGTCGCGAACGGCAACGTGATGACAGCGGTCGGCAGCCCTCGTTCGCGCGCAGCATCCTCCGAGATCCCCACGGTCGCGATCTCCGGGTCGGTGAACACGGTGGACGCGATCTCCTCATGGTTGAGCGGCGACACCGCTTGCCCGAGCGCGTGCCACATCGCGATCCGTCCCTGCATCGCGGCGGTCGAGGCGAGCATCATGCCGCCGGTCACGTCACCTGCGGCGTAGATCGTCGGAACGTTGGTGCGCGAGACGCCGTTCACGAGTATTTCGCCGCCTCCTCCGACGGCCACACCCGCTCGCTCGAGCCCGAGCTCCGCGGTGTTCGGCACCTGCCCCACGGTCATCAGCACGTGCGATCCCTCCAGATCGGTTCCGTCGTTCAGCTCGACGGTCACGCCGTCGCCGGTCGCGCGCGCGCTCTTTGCGCGCGCGTTCTTGAGGATCTTCACCCCGCGCCGCACGAAGACGTCTTCGAGCACGCGCGCCGCATCTGCGTCCTCCCCCGGTAGCACGCGGTCGCGGCTCGACACCAGAACGACTTCACTGCCGAGGCGGTTGAAGGCGTGCGCGAACTCCGCGCCGGTCGCCCCAGAGCCGACGATGATCAACCGCGACGGAACGGCCGTGAGCGAGTACACCTGCCGGGCGTTCAGGATGCGCGCGCCGTCCGGCTCGGCGCCGGCCAACCGGCGCGGGGACGATCCCGTCGACACGAGCACCGCGTCCGCTTGGATCGCGCGTCCGTCGACGTCGAGCGTCCGCGCGTCGCTGAAGCGAGCCGTCCCGCGAACGATCGCGACGCCCGACGATCGCAATTTGGCCGTGATGTCGCGGCTCTGCGCTTCGACGAGCCACAGGATCCGCTGCACGATCTCTGCGTAATCAACGTCGAGCCGCGGCGGGCTCGACGACAGACCGAGCGCCGTGGCGGATTCCATCACCGTCACCGCGGAGGCCGTGGAGCACAACGTCTTCGACGGCACGGCGTCGGTGAGGACGCACGCGCCGCCCATGCCCTGGCGGTCGATCAACGTGACCTCGGCGCCGAGCTCCACCGCAACCAGCGCAGCCTCGTAGCCGCCGGGGCCGCCACCGACGATCGCGATCCTCATCAGGCGCGGGGGCGGTACTCGCCGAACACGTCACGGAGCACGCCGCACA
>JBHELL010000127.1:0-5945 GCA_046263075.1 Actinomycetota bacterium
GGCAGCATCGAATACTCGGCCGTCACCCAACCGCGGCCTCCGCCTCGCAGCCACGGCGGCACTTGCTCCTCGATCGTCGCCGCGCACAACACGCGCGGCTCACCGACCTCGATCAAACACGAGCCTGCCGGATTCGGCTGGAAGCCGCGCGTCAGCTTCAGCGGTCGGAGCTCGGATGGCGCTCGTCCGTCACGTCGCGTCATATCGTTATCGTCCTCGTCTCCAGTGCCAAGTCGATCGTGCCGAGGAAGCGTTCTGCCGCTTGCTCCTTGATCGTATTGCGGTCGTTCGTCGGCCAGATGTGTGTGATGAGAAGCCGCTCGCATCCAGCCGCGGCAGCCGCGTCGCCGGTCTCGCCGGCACTGAGATGCACCGGACCCATCAGGCCCTTCTGATCGTTCGTCCACGTCGATTCGCAGAGGAAGACATGCGCCTCACGCGCCGCCCGCGCGAGATGCGGGTTCGCCGCGGTGTCGCCCGAGTACGTGAGGACCCTTCCACCGGCGGTTATCCGCATCGTGTTATTGCGCGTGGAATGAACCGCCTCGAAGGCTTCGATGCTGAAGGGGCCAACGTCGATCGTCGAGCCCGCATCGAGCTCGTGCCACCGCAAGCGAGTCACGAACGCGTCGGTCGACTCTTTCCCGATAAGAAGACCGAGCCTGTCGCGAACGCCGCTCGGCGCATAGACATCGCGGGGCGGCGTGTCGAACAGCGCAGCGTAGAAGAACGGGTAAAGGTCGCCGCAGTGATCCATGTGCGAGTGCGACAACACGATCGCTCCGACATCGTCGAGCTTCACGTGCTTTTGCAGCTCCCCCATCGTCCCACTTCCCGCGTCGAGCCAGATCGAAGATCCATCGTGCCGCAGCAGATACCCGCTGCACATGGTCTCCGCGGTCGGGTACGACCCGCTGCAGCCGAGGACCGTCAGGTCCACGGCACCTCCTCGACCTTCGCGATCTCAGGTCCGAGAAACTTCTGACCAAGCTGCGCGAACAGCGTCGCGTCCCCGCTCGACAGGAATCGATGTTCCGGGTCACCATCGCGCGGGCGCCACATGTCCTTCCGTGTCAGCTCCGCGAACACGTCGATCGCTACTTCCTTGTCGCTCTCGATCAACGCGACTCCGCGTCCCATCACGTACTGGACCACGCCGCGCAAGAGCGGGTAGTGCGTGCAGCCGAGGATCAGCGTATCGACGTCCTTCTCCCGAAGGGGCCCGAGGTACTCGCGCGCGACGTCCATGATGCGGTCGCCGGTCGTCTCACCGCGCTCGACGAACTCGACGAACAACGGGCACGCCCGACTGAACGTCTGCACGTTTTCATGTGTCGAGCGGATGGCCCATTCGTACATGCGGCTGTCGATCGTGAGCTGCGTTCCGATCACGCCGATGCGCCGGTTCCGTGTCGTCTTCACTGCTGCGCGCGCCGCCGGCTCCCATACCTCGATGACGGGCAGATCGGGATACGACTCCCGGAGATGGTCGATCCCTGCGCTCGATGCCGAGTTGCACGCGACGACGACCATCTTCACACCCTCGGCGACGAGCAGCTCGGTGATCTCCTTCGAGTACATCCGTACCTCGTCGCGCGCGCGTGGACCGTACGGACCGCGCGCAGTATCGCCGTAATAGATGATGGATTCGGTGGGCAGCAGGTCGATGAGCGCGCGCGCGACGGTGAGGCCGCCGACGCCGGAGTCGAACACACCGATAGGACGCGGATCCATCGCTCGGCGAGTATAACGGTCGGCATGCCGCGTACTTCCGGTCGTTCGGGCCTCACGATGCTCGTCGATGGGTCGAGCATGATCTATCGCGCGTTCTTCGCCGTCCCCGATACCGTGCGCGCGCCGTCCGGCGAGCCGGTGAACGGCGCGTACGGCTTCCTGAACATGCTCGCGCGGTTGATCGTGGACCGGCACCCGGCGTCGGTGCTCGTTGCCACGGATGAAGATTGGCGCCCGTCCTGGCGCGTCGATCTGATCGAGGAATACAAGCTCCACAGGGTCGCAGCCGAAGATGCGGAACCGGACCCCGTCGAGCCGCAGATCGCGCTCTGCGTGGAGCTCTTGGAGCTCGCCGGCATCGCGGTAGCCGGATGCGAGAGCTACGAGGCGGAAGATGTCATCGGAACGTTCGTAGAGCGCGCGCGCGGTGAGGTCGCGATCGTGAGCGGCGACCGGGACCTCTTCCAGCTCGTACGCGATCCCGACGTCTACGTCCTCTTCCCGGTGCGCGGCGTGTCGGAGCTGACCAAGATCGACGAGTCGTATATCCGCGAGAAGTACGGGATCCCCGGGCGCGCGTACGCCGATTTCGCCGTCTTGCGCGGCGACCCGTCGGATGGTCTGCCGGGCGTCCGCGGGATCGGCGCGAAATCGGCGACCGACTTGATAGCGAAGTACGGGTCGCTCGACGCTGTCGTGGAAGCCGCGAAGAACGCGAAGGCGGGCCCGCTTGCGAAGGTTGCCGTCGCGTTGGACTACGTCGGGCGCGCGCGGAAAGTGGTGGCGATCACGGGCGAAGCTCCGGCACCCGAGATCGACATCACGCTCGGCTCGCGCGCGGCGAGCTCGGATCTGAAAGCGCGCGCGGACGAGTTGGGATTGAGCGGCCCGGTCGAGCGCTTGCTGCAAGCGCTGCAAACGGATTGAGCCTCGGTTCAGGCCCACAACGTGTTCTCCAATCGCTTGACCACTTCCTCGTAGTCCCCTGAGTACGCGCCCGTGCTCAGGTACTTCCAGCCGCCGTCCGGGAACAGCACCACGACGTTCCCTTGCTCCATGTCGTCCGCGACGCGGATCGCGATGTGCAACGCCGCGCCGCTGGAAACGCCCGCGAAGATGCCCTCTTGCTGCGCGAGCTGACGCGTTCGCAACAACGCGTTCGCCGTCCCGACCTTGATCCGCCGGCTGAGGACGCCCATGTCGATGATCTCCGGGATGAACCCCTCGTCGAGGTTCCGCAACCCGTAGACGAGCTCCCCGTACTCGGGCTCGGCGGCGACGATCGATACGTTCGGGTTGTGCTCGCGCAGCCGGCGTCCGCATCCCATCAACGTCCCGCCGGTGCCGAGCCCCGCCACGAAGGCATCGACGTGCTCCAGCTCGGCGATGATCTCCGCTGCCGTTCCTTCGTAATGCGCGCGCGGATTGGCCTCGTTGCCGTACTGGTAGAGCATCACGTATTTGGGGTCGGCGGCCATCTCCTTCGCCATCGCAACCGAACCGTTCGAACCCAGATGAGCCGGCGAATACACGATGTCTGCCCCGTACATCTCGAGCAGTTGTCGCCGCTCGGCGGTCGTGTTCTCCGGCATCACGCACACCAGCTTGTAGCCGCGACGCGCGCAGATCATGCCGAGGGAGATGCCGGTGTTCCCCGACGTGGGCTCGAGCACGATCTTGTCCGCGGTGAGCGACCCCGCGCGCTCCGCATCGGTCACCATCGCCAGCGCGATGCGATCCTTCGTCGAGCCCGTCGGGTTGTGGCCTTCGAGCTTCGCGAAGATGCGAACTCGATCCGTGGAGAACGACGGCAGTCCGACGAGCGGTGTGTTCCCGATCGCGTCGAGGATGTCGTTCCGGATCATCCGCCTGCCACAGCGGGGAGGATCGACAGGATGTCGCCGTCCTTCACAGGCGTCTCGAGCGTCCCAAGGAAGCGGATGTCTTCGTCGTTCAGATAGATGTTGATGAAACGGTGAAGGTCTCCGCCTTCGCCGACGATCGCCGCGCGCAGCCCCGGGCTCCGCGTTTCCAGATCGTCGATCACGTCTCGCACCGTCGAGCCTCCTCCGGACACTGCGCGCGCGCCGCCGGTGTGCTTGCGAAGGATGGTCGGGACTCGGACTTCGACTGCCATCTCAGCTCTCCTGAACCACGGGGATCTCTTCGATGTTCCCATCGAGGATACGGAACGCGCGCAGGTCCGGCTTGCCCCGGTCCGCGAGCGATACGAGCTCGTACACCGCGTCCGGATGGAACGCGCGCGCGACGTCCGTCGGCGATGGGAAGGCAGGCGAATGTGTGTGTGAGTGGTAGATACAGACGATGTCCCAGTCCTTCTCGTAGATCTCGTCGTTGATGCGCTTGAGCTCATGCGGGTCCGCGTTGTACCGCATCACGGGATCGGGATCGATGTTCGTGAGCTTGTACAACGCGCGCGGCTCGCCGGGCGTACCGGCGAGCAACCCGCAGCACTCCTTCGGATATTCGGCCTGCGCGTGATCGATGATCTCCTGCGCCATGAGCGATGGGATGCCGAATCGTTGCAACGCGCGCCTCCGTTCGGGAACGGAGGGCAGGATATCAAGGCGTGACGGTGATGGTTCCGGGCTCCTCGTCGCCGATCACGCCGATCTCCGCGCCCGCCGAGCCGCGCGCGCTCAGCTCGCGCTGCAGCTTGCCGAGCCGTCGCGGCGGGCAGGCGATCAGCAATCCGCCGCTGGTCTGCGCGTCGGTGAGCAGGATGCGGTCGATCTCGTCCACCGCCGCCTTGAATCGGACATACGGCTCGAGGAACGAGCGATTGCGTCGCGAGCCGCTCGGGATCTGGCCGGCGCCGGCCAGGAACTGCGCTCCGTCGATCACCGGCACCGACGACGCGCGCACCACGGCAGAGACAGACGACGCAGCGGCGAGCCGCTGCAGGTGCCCGAGCAAGGAGAATCCCGTCACGTCCGTCGCCGCGTGCACGCCCGTTCGCTGCATCGCCTCCGACGCCGCGGCGTTGAGCGTCGTCATCGTTTCGATCGCGATCTTGACCGTTTCCGGTTGCGCAACGCCGTTCTTGATCCCCGTCGATATCACGCCGAGCCCGATCGGCTTCGTCAACACGAGCACATCGCCCCTCTGCGCCCCTGCGTTCGTCACGACCTTCGAAGGGTGAACCGTGCCGACGACGGCCATGCCGCACTTTGGCTCGGCGTCGTCGATCGTGTGCCCGCCCACGACGAGCGCGCCGGCTTCGCGCGCTGCATCGGCACCGCCGGCGAGGACGCGCGCCAGAAGGTCGAGCGGCAGCGCGTCGCGGGGCCAGGCCGTGATGTTGAGGCAAAGCAGCGGCGTGCCGCCCATCGCGTACACGTCGCTGAGGGCATTCGTCGCGGCGATACGGCCCCAGTCGTACGCATCGTCGACGATCGGCGTGAAGAAATCGGTCGTGAAGACGAGCGCGCGCTCGTCGTCGAGCTTGTACACGGCAGCGTCGTCGCCGGTATCGAGCCCGACCATCAACGATGGGTCCGCCGAGCCGCCCAACCCCGCGAGCACCTCCCGAAGATCCGCCGGCCCGAGCTTGCACGCGCATCCGGCTCCGTGGCTGTACGTGACGAGCCGGACCGACATCAGACGGCTTCGAACCGGAAGACGCGGCGCGCGAGCACGAACGTGACTGCGGCCCACAACCCGAGCTGCCATAGCTCGCGCGATAGATGCATGATCGACGTCCCGTCGAGGGTGATCGAGCGAACCGCGTCGACGAGCGGATGCAGCGGAAGGATCGCCGTCACGTGAGGCAGGATCCACGGAAGTGTCGTCGTTGGGAAGAACACGCCGGAGAAGAACAGCATGGGCATCGTGACGGCGTTGCCGACGCCGCTCGCCGCTTCGGCGGATTCCGCGCGCGTCGCCACCATGAACCCGATGTTCAAGAACGTGAGGTTCCCGAGGAGCACGAACACCGCAACCCACAACAGGTTGCCTTTCACGTGCGCCCCGAACGCGAGGACGCCGAACCCGAGCACCAGCGCGGATTGCACCAGCGCGAGCACGAGATGCGCGAGCACCACAGACGTCAGGAAGGTTCCCGGTCGCAGCGGTGTCGCGCGGATGCGGCGCAGGATCTTCTGCCCTCGCCACTGCGCGATCGTTCCGCCGAGCCCGATGATCCCGTACGTCATCACGGCCATGCCGACGAGCCCGGGCAACACGAAGTC
>JBHELL010000128.1:0-4064 GCA_046263075.1 Actinomycetota bacterium
ATCCCACCCCGCATCCACGCACGCTGCAAGGGATCCCGTTGCAACACATGCAGTTCATGACGAAGATCGGACGGTTCATCGAACGCGCGGGAACCGCCGTTCTCGTCGACCGGTGGAACGCGCGCGACGCGCTCGCGACGATCGAACGTGAACGTGTCACCGCGTTCGGCGGCGTCCCAACACAGCTCGCGCTGATGCTGCGGGACCCGACGTTCGGCGACTACGATCTCTCATCGCTCCAGAGCGTGACGCTCGGCGGAGCGCTGGCGACGCCGGAACTCATTCGAGAGATCAGAGAACGGTTCGGTGCGCCTGTTTTCGTTCGGTTCTCCACGACGGAGCTGGCGCTGTGCTGCGGGACGCGCGCAGGCGATCCCGACGACGTCGTCGCGCGCACGGTCGGACGCCCGCTCCCTGAGGTCGACGTGAAGATCGACCGTGCGGGACCGGACGGCGTCGGGGAAGTGTGCGCGCGCAGTCCCGCGATGATGGCCGGCTATTGGCACCGTGACGACTCGGGGCTCGACGAGCACGGCTACTTCCACACGGGAGACCTCGGGTACCTGCGTCCGGACGGCAACCTCGTGCTCGTCGGGCGCTCGAAAGACATGTACATCCGCGGTGGGTACAACGTCTACCCGAACGAGGTCGAGAACGCGTTGAAGGACCATCCACTCGTCGCCAACGCGGCCGTCGTCGGGTACCCGGACGATGTGCTCGGAGAACGCGGCGCGGCGTTCATCGTCTCGGCGGACCCGGCCACATCGCCGAGCCGGGAGCAACTGCTCGAGCACCTCGCCTCACGTCTCGCGGACTACAAGCTGCCCGACCTGATCGAGATACGGCCGGAGCTTCCGCTCAACCAGATGTTCAAGGTCGACAAGCGCGCGCTGATCTCCGAGCTCGCAGCCCGGGGGGCCTCGACCCGGCAGGAACGACCCCGTTGACGGCGAACTGTGCCTCATGAAGCGGTTGCTCGTATCGGTCCTCGTCGGTGCGCTCGTCGGCGTCTTTCCCGCGCACGCGACGACGTACGTCTGCGAGGCGCCGCGTTGCGAGGATATCCAGGTCCCGGCCCCCGGCCTGATCGTCCCCGACGATCACGTGCGCGTCCTGCTGCCGGCCGATTACGGCTCGACGACGAAACGGTATCCGGTGCTGTACCTGTTGCACGGCGCCGGCGACACGTACAAGACATGGAGTGAGAACACCGACGTCGACTCGCTCACCGCGAACGACGGTCTGATCGTAGTGATGCCGGACGCCGGCAAGAGCCCCGAGTCCGGGTGGTACACCGATTGGGTCGACCATTCTCGGCAATGGGAGTCATTCCACATCGGCGCGATGATTCCGTACATCGACGCGACGTTCCGCACGCTCGCCGACAAGCAGCATCGCGCGGTGGCGGGGCTTTCGATGGGCGGCTACGGCGCGATGTATTACGCGGCGAAGTATCCGCAGCTCTTTGGGCTCGCTGCGTCGTTCTCCGGCGCCGTGGACATCACGTACGGCACCCCGGCAAGCGGCGTCGCGTTCAGCGCGCTGCATCAGATGTACGGCACGCCGAACGACAACGTCTGGGGCAACCAGGTCACCGATCGCGCGAACTGGCAGGCGCACAACCCGGCGGACCTCGCCGCGGACCTGGCGGGGGTCAAGGTCTTGCTGGCGACCGGCGACGGCCTGCCCGGCGGCACGCATGAAGATCCGAGCAACCTCGGCGGCTACGGACTGGAGCAAGGCATCTTCCAGATGAACCTCAGCTTCGTTCGAGCGCTCACGCTCGCAGGCGTTGCGCACACAGACCGGTTCTATGGGTCGGGGCAACACTCGTGGCCCTACTGGCAAGACGACCTGCACTGGGCGATGCCGGACATCTTGACGACCATCGGCTGAAGAGACCCCTAGACTTCCGCGTCACGAGAAAGGGGCCTCATGAGCGAAACCCTTGCGCCGCATACCTGCGCAGCGTGCCGAACGATCGACAAGGCCGACGGAGTCGAGGACGGACGGTTGTATCCGGTGGTGGCTCGGCGGATCGGCGGCCACGAACTGCGGATCCTGCGGAGCCTGAAGCACGCAGAAGACCGTGCCGCGGACAAGATCACCGACTTCGCCGGCTCGATGAGATTCGTCTACGTACACACGGTGTGGTTCGCGGTGTGGATCGCGCTGAACCTCGGGCTCGTCGGCGCGTCGCTGAAGTTCGACAGATTCCCGTTCGGCTTGCTGACGATGATCGTGTCGCTCGAGGCCATCTTCCTCGCGACGTTCGTGATGATCAGCCAGAACCGTCAAGCCGCGCGCGCAGACATCCGTTCGGAGATCGACTTCGAGAACAACCTGCGGTCTGAGATCTGGTCGGTGCACATAGGCACCGCGCTTGGCATCGACATCGATCACGTCGAGGAGATGGTGGCGCAGTCGATCGAGGGCTACAAGAAGGAAGCGAACCTCCTTTGATGGAGCCAACGATCGTCGCATGGGGCGGTTTGCGACCGGCGCCGGGGCGTACGCACCCGCTCGTCGATCACGTGCTCGCCTTGACCGGGAAGGAGCGCGCGCGCGTCACCTTCCTCGGCACGGCGACGGGGGATCGCACGGAATACATCGCAGCGTTCTACGACCGCTTCCCCGCCGCACGCACGGAACGGTCTCACGTTTTACTGTTCTGGCGGACGATCAAGGACCTGCGCGCGCATCTGCTAGCGCAAGACATCGTCTGCGTCGGAGGAGGCAACACGGCGAACATGCTCGCGGTGTGGCGCGTACACGGCGTCGACCGCGCGCTGCGCGATGCATGGGAGGCCGGGGTGATCATGTGCGGCGGCAGCGCAGGCTCCCTGTGCTGGTTCCAGTGCGGCACGACGGACTCCTTCGATCTGAACGAGCTGGCGCCGCTGAACGACGGGCTCGGGTTCTTACCGGGTTCGCATTGCCCGCACTACGACGGTGAGGCGCAGCGGCGGCCCTTGTATCAACGGCTCGTCGGCGAGGGATTCCCCGCCGGGATCGCCGTGGACGACGATGCGGCTGCGGTCTTCGAAGGGAAGCGTCTCAAGGAAGTGGTGAGCGCGCGCGCCGGCGCGACGGCCTACCTCGTCGAGCGCACAGACCGCGCGGTGATCGAAACGCCGCTACAACCGCGGATGCTCGTTTAGCTCATGCGCGCGATGATCATGCGCTGGATCTCCGACGAGCCGCCGGCGATCCGCAAGACGCGCGCGAGACGGTACAGCCGCTCGACGGGGTTACCGCGCATATATCCCGAGCCGCCGAAGATCTGGACCGCGCGATCGACGACACGGCCGACCATCTCCGAGGCGTAGAGCTTCGCCATCGAGATCTCTTTGAAGACGTTCTCGCCGGCGTCGGCGCGCTGCGCGGCATCGTAGGTCATCGCGCGCGCGGCGTACAGCTCCGTTTCAGAGTCGGCGATCATCCACTGGATCGCCTGGTTCTCCATGATCGGCTTGCCGAACGCCACGCGGTTCTTCGCGTACTCGGTCGCGAGCTTCAACGCCTGCGCGGCCATCCCGATCGAGATCGACGCCATCGTGAGCCGTTCGTTCCCGAGGAATTGCATCGCGTACGAGAACGCCTTCCCCGGCTCGCCGATCAGGTTCGTCGCCGGGACGAAGACGTCGTCGAAGTAGACCTCGGATTGGATGTCGTCCCCGCCCATCGAATGTTGGATCGAGCCGACGCGGTAGGACTCACGATCGACGAGGAACATGCTGTATCCGCCGGCGTCCCCTTCGACGCGCGCGAGCACTTGCAGGAAGTCGGCGAACGGCGCGTTGGTGATGAAGTGCTTCGAGCCGCTGACGATGTACCCGCCCTCGGTTTGCTTCGCGACGGTGCGGATCGCCGCGAGGTCGCTGCCGGCATCGGGCTCGCTGAGCGCGATGCCGGTGGTCTTCTCGCCACGCATCAGCGGAAGGAGGTACTTCTCCTTCTGGTCCTCGGTCGCGAGGTGGTACAGCATCTTGTTCGGCCCGAACGGCAGCTCCCCGAGCAGCAACATCGCGAGGTAGTGCCCCTCGCACGCGATCACCTCGCGG
>JBHELL010000129.1:0-16990 GCA_046263075.1 Actinomycetota bacterium
CGGCTCGATACCCGCGAGCCTCTGGAAGGCGTTCATGGATGCCGCGCTCGCCGGGGAGCCGGTGCTGAACTTCCCGCCGGCTGCGCATATCGGCGCGTCGCCGACCCCGTCCGCATCGGCCACGCCGAGCCCGACACCGACCCCGACACCCACGGTCGTGCCCACACCTGACTCCACACCGACTTTGACCGAACCACCGGAACCACTCGGTCAGGCGATCGAAGTGCAGGAAGGTTTCGGTTGTCGAGACGCGCGCTCCCGCGCCGTCTCTTTCGACCGCCCCTACGGGTGGCCCGGCGACGGGCAGTTCCTCGCATACGAGTTTCCGCTGGTCTTCTGGCTCGAGTCGAAGGGATACGGCGTTGCGTATGCAACCGATATCGACCTGCACGAAGGGAACGATGCCCTCGACAAGCGGCGCGTCTTCATCTCGTCCGGGCATGACGAGTACTACTCCGACGCGATGCGCGATGCGCTCGAGAACGCGCTGTCGAACGGGACGAGCCTCGCGTTCTTCGGCGGCAACGACATGTACCGGCGCGCGCGCTTCGAAGATGGACCGTACGGCCGCGACCGTGTCGAGGTGAACTACAAGGATGCCGGCGAGGACCCGTTGATTCGCGCCGACAAGCTCGCGACGACGGGACAGTGGCGCGACTGGCCGATACGCGAGCCGGAGCAGCAGCTGCTGGGTGCGCAATACGAATGCAATCCCGTGCAAGCCCGGTGGGTGCCTTCCTTCCAGCCGGGCTGGCTGTTCGATTCGACCGGCTTCACGCCGGGCGATTCGGTACCGAAGCTCGTCGGGTATGAGTACGACCGCGCCTCCGATGCGGTAGCGGGAGCGCCGCCGGTTACGTTGCTGGCGCGCTCGCCGGTCCGGTGTCACGGGCGGCAAAGCGAATCGGACTCGACGTTCTACGTCGCGCCGTCGGGCGCCGGAGTGTTCGACGCCGGCACGATCTGGTGGAACTGCGGGCTCGGCCCCGGGAACTGCAAGGGCGCGAGGCCCGACGAGCGCGTGCAGCGGCTCGTCGCGAACCTCTTGCGCGCGATGTTCTCGCAGAAGTTCGGGTAGAGCTTCCGGCGCGCGCAGCGCTCGCGTACACTGATGCGGAGGCCCCGGTCTGTGCGATCGCGGCCCTATTCGGCATGCTCGCAAACGTTCTCGAAGCGGTGCGTGACGCTTCGTCGGCACTCGACGAAGCGTGTTCCGTTCTGCTCGCGAACGGCGTTCTCTCCGCGCCGGCCCCTTCGCGCGCGCTGATCCTCGCGGCGCTCGCGCGCGCGTCGGACGAGCGATGGATCGTCCTCACGCCGTCCGCGCGCGACGCGGAGCGGCTCGAGCGCGAATCTCGTTGCTGGACCGACACGGTGATCGCGTTCCCGGCGTGGGAAACGCTGCCGCACGAACGTCTGTCCCCACGCGCCGAGACGGTGGCGAAACGCTTGCGCGCGCTCCGCGCCATGCGCAGAGGCGACGCGCGGATCACCGTCGCGCCGGTCCTCGCCGCGATGCAGCTCATGATCCCGGGGTCGGAAAGCATCGAGCCGGTCGCCGTCGCATCGGGTGAAGAGCGGGACCCGGAGATCCTCGTGCGGGACCTCGCTGCGCTGGATTACACGCGTACGGATCTCGTCGAGCGGCGCGGTGAGTTCGCCGTGCGCGGTGGACTGATCGACGTGTTCCCACCCGACCTCGACCATCCGGTCCGGATCGAGTTCTTCGGCGATCAGATCGAATCGATACGGACGTTCGCCGTCGCGTCGCAGCGTTCCATCGAGCAGATCGCACGCGTCGAGATCTACCCCTGCCGGGAGCTGCTCGCGACCGACGAAGTCCGTGGTCGCGCGATCGCTGCCATCGAAAGGCATCCGGCGGACCGGCTCGAGCTGAACCGGCTCGTCGACGGGATGACATTCGAAGGCGTCGAAGCGTTGCTCGATGCGTTGTACGAGAACCCGCCGGTGCTCCGCGAGCTGGTGCCGGGCGCGCGCATGCTCGTCGTCGATCCGAAACGCACGGAGGACCGCGCCGACGAGCTGCTGCGCGAGGTGGAAGAGTTGCGCGCGGCGGCGTGGGAGGCCGCCGGCGAGGGACGCCCCGCACCGGCCGGCGGTGGCCTGGCGTCGAAAGAGCGCGCGCTCGGCCCGGATATCGCACGGATCTCACCGTTCCGTAGTGAGGATCAAGCATTCGACGCGTCGGTTTGGGACGTGCAACGAGGAGACGTCACAAAGATGTCCGCCGCCGTTTCGGATCTGATGAAGCACGGATATCGCGTGATCGCATCGGCATCCACGGTAGGTCAAGCCGAGCGGTTGATCGAGGTGCTGAAGCAGAAGGAGATCGCGGCGCCGCTCGTCGATGAGACAGTGCCCGATCCCGGCTCGGCGATAACGGTTGTCGCGCAGATCGCGGAAGGGTTCTGGTCGCCGTCGCTGCAACTCGCGGTGGTATGCGAAAGCGATCTGTTCGGCAAACGGCGCGCGCACCGCGATCCGCGCACGCAGCGAAGACGGTCCGTAAGCTCGCTCGACCTCGTCGTGGGCGACCTCGTCGTTCACGTCACGCACGGCGTTGGGCGTTACAAGGGGATCGAGACCCGCACGATCGGGCCGAGCGTCAACGACTACATCGTCATCGAGTACGCCGAAGGCGACAAGCTCTACGTCCCCGCCGACGCGATCGACGCTGTGTCCAAGTACGTCGGCGGCGAGGCGCCCAAGCTGAACCGGCTCGGGACCGGCGACTGGTCACGCACGAAATCGCGCGTCAAGAAAGCCGTGCGTGACATGGCGGACGAGCTTATGAAGCTCTACACGACGCGCGCGCAGGCTCGCGGCTTCGCTTTCTCGCCCGACCAACCATGGCAAGCCGAGCTCGAAGATGCGTTCCCATACGTCGAAACGCGCGACCAGCTGGCCGCGATCGACGACGTGAAGTCCGATATGGAACGTGCATCGCCGATGGACAGGCTGGTCACCGGCGATGTCGGGTTCGGGAAGACGGAGATTGCCATCCGGGCAGCGTTCAAGGTGGTGCTCGACGGGAAGCAGGTCGCCGTGCTCGTGCCAACGACCCTGCTCGCGCAACAGCATTACGCGACGTTCACCGAACGCTACGCACCGTTCCCCGTACGCGTCATGATGCTGAGCCGCTGGGTGAGCGCGAAAGAGCAGAAGCGCATCGTGGATGATCTTGCTGCCGGCAAGGTGGACGTGCTGATCGGGACACATCGCATCCTTCAGAAGGATCTCGTGTTCTCCGACCTCGGTCTGCTTGTCGTCGACGAAGAGCAGCGGTTCGGTGTTGCGCACAAGGAGCGTTTGAAGCAGTTGCGCACGAACGTCGACGTTCTGACGATGACGGCGACGCCGATCCCGCGCACGCTCGAGATGGCGCTCGGCGGGATCAGGGATATGAGCGTGATCGACACGCCGCCCGAAGATCGCCATCCGGTCCTTACCTTCGTCGGCGCAGCCTCGGACGAAACGGTCGCGCGCGCGATCCGCCGGGAGATGCTGCGCGAAGGCCAAACCTTCTACGTTCACAACGCGGTGCACGACATCGACGCCGTCGCCGGTCACGTCGCACGTCTCGTCCCGGACGCGCGCATCGCGATCGCGCACGGGCAGATGGACGAACGACGGCTCGAGCGTGTGATGCTCGACTTCTGGGACAAGCAGTACGACGTCCTCGTGTCGACGACGATCATCGAATCCGGACTCGACATCCCGACGGCGAACACGTTGATCGTCGACCGGGCCGAGAACCTGGGGTTGTCGCAGCTGTACCAGTTGCGCGGCCGCGTCGGCAGGAGCCGCGAGCGCGCGTACGCATACTTCCTCTATCCAGCAGACCGTTCGCTCACCGAGCAGTCGCATGCGCGTCTTACCGCCATCGGGCAGTTCACCGATCTCGGTTCCGGGTTGCAGATCGCGTTGCGCGACCTCGAGATCCGCGGTGCCGGGTCGCTGCTCGGCGCGGAGCAGTCCGGACACATCGCGACCGTCGGGTTCGACCTCTACGTGAAGCTGCTTCAGGAAGCCGTCGCGGAGTCGCGGGGGAAGCATCCGCAGCCGAAGCCCGACGTGAAGATTGACGTGCCGGCGGATGCGCACTTGCCCGAAACATGGATAGCGCGCGAAGGCCTACGTCTGGAAGCGTACCGCCGCGTCGCCGAAGCGGAGTCGCACGACCAGCTCGAAGACGTCCGGAGGGAGTTGCGGGATCGCTACGGCGATCTCCCTCCGCAAGCCGAAGCTCTGTTCTTGGTCGCGGAGCTGAAGCTCGTGGTCGGCTACCGCGGCGCGCGCACGCTCTCCGTGCACGACGGGCTCGCGCGGATCGAGCCGATGCCCCTCGCCCAGTCCGAGCAGGTCCGCGCGAAGCGTCTGTTCAAGGGCTCCATCTACAAACCTGCGACCTTCACGCTCGTCCTTCGGGTGCCGCCGGGCGCCGATGCCACGCGGTGGCTCTTCGGGGCGCTCCAGGAACTCTTCGCGAGCGATTGATATCCTGCCGGCTCGTGCGACTTACCCGGCTGATCCCGATCCTCGTCCTCTCCGTTCTCGGCGCGGGGTGCTCGTCGTTCTTCCACGCTGCCGCCGCCACCGTCGATGGGCACCCGATCAGCGTCGCACTCGTGCAAGACCTCGTCGCGTCGCAAGTGAAACAGAACCCGACGGCAGGACAGTCACCCGAAGCGCAGATGAGTCTCGAGCGGTCGGTCGTTGCAGAGCTCATCCGCCGGCAGCTGCTTGCCGATTTCGCGTCGACCAAAGGGATCGTCATCACCGGCAAGGCCGTGAAGGACCGATTGAACGAGCTCCACAAGCAATTCAACAACTTCGACCAACAGGTCAAGCAAGCCGGGTTTTCGCAGTCCCTCCTCGAGCAGACGATCCGGTACCAGCTGGTTCTCGAAAAGCTGACGGGAACGTTCCCGCAACCAACCGCCGCAGACATAGCGTCGGCGTACCGCAGCAACATCCAGCAGTACCGTGAGGTGAAGGTGAAGCACATCCTCGTGGCGACGCAGAACCGGTCGGATGCGGCTGCGCTCAAGCGCATCAAGGACGCGCTCGCGCGCATACAGGGTGGCGAATCCTTCGCTGCGGTCGCACGCTCGATGTCCGACGATCCCGGCAGCAAGGCCAACGGGGGAGAGCTCGGCGACTTCGTCGCGCTCGCAGGTCTCGATCCGGCCTTCGGCGCAGCGGCCTGGGCCGCGCCCGTCGGGAAGGTCGTCGGTCCCGTGAAGAGCCAGTACGGCTATCACTTGATCGTTACCGAAGCGAAGAGGACGCAACCCCTGTCTGCCGTAGCCGTCGCCATCAAGACGCAGTTACAGCAGAACGCCCAACAATCGGAGCTACAGGCACTCGCATCGCAGCTGTTCTCCCGCGCGAAGGTCATCGTCAACCCGCGATACGGCGACTGGGATCCTTCGTCTGAGCAGATCGTGGACCACCGGTTCTTCGAGCCGCCGACGACCGACTCGAACGCGCCGGCTCCCTTGAACCCGATCGTTCCGGTCCCGGCACAGACCTGATCCGAGTAGAAATGTAGAGGAGGGCGCCGAAGCGCCCTCCTCTGGCTTTACCCACGCCGTTCGCGCTGTCGCGCGGGCCGGTGGACAAGGTCCGGCTCGGCGTGGATCGGCGTCGCTGTTGGGATTCCGCCGGAAGACACTCGGTTTTCCGCGTGATACCGGCGTTTCAGAGAGGTGGTCCTCTCTTACCCCCGAGCGTCTTCCCTAACGGTCAGCCACCTCGCAGGTCCTATGTTCTGATGATGAAATCTGGACCACCTCCTCTCTTGCGTGCGAACAGTGTGACACGCGGAACGGCGACTCGCCAGCAACTTTGCGTATGGGGCTTGCGTTTTCACGCTCGACGCGGAAATCTGGCGGTAGCATCTGCCCGTCCCGGCCCCCAGGAGACATCATGAGCAAACGCGTTCTCGTCGTCGACGACGAAGCCGATACCCGATTGCTCTTGCGGTACATCCTGGAGCAGCGCGGGCTCGACATCGCCGAGGCGGAGTCGGGGGAGGAAGCCCTTTCATCGCTCGAAGAGTCGGTCCCTGACGCGATGGTGCTCGATATCCGGCTCCCCGGGATGAACGGGTGGGAGGTTCTCGAGCAGGTTCGCAGCGATCGACGGTTCGAGAGGATGAAGGTCGTCATCATGTCCGCGCACGTGGCACCGTCAGCCGAAGCGGAAGCCCTGGCCCGTGGTGGTAACGCGTTCGTGCCCAAGCCCTTCCGGTGGGAGCGGTTCGACGAGACGCTCGACACCCTGAATCTCATAAGCGCGCGCGCGCCGTCACAGCGCCGGTCGCTTCGCGCGAGCTGGTCATCGGCATTCGCCTAGCCTCCCGCGGCCGCCGGCGCGCGGCTTAGGCTGGAGTCGTGGCTCGTATCCTTCTCGTCCTCCCGAGCGCAGGCGCGCCCGAGGTATTGCCGCTCGAGCAATGGCACGCACTGACGACGGCGCGAGCGTTCGCGACGGATGGAGACGTCGTCGCCGAGCGGCTGCGGGAGCTCGGCTACGACGTAACGCCGCTGTCGGCGCAGATCGCGGCCGAGGTCCCAGGTGCCACGAACGTCCGGAAGAACCTGCTCGCGCACGCTCACGGTGACATCTCCGAGGAGGAGCGCGCGCTGGCGCGGCGGCTCGCCGAAGAAGCTGCGACGTACGGCGAGATCGCGTTCATCGGATCTGACGACGGGCTCGCGCGCGCAGTGATGGAGCGCGCGCTCGAGGCGGACATCGAGGTCGAGTTCGTCATCGGGCGGCAGCCGCGCGGTCATCGGCTGTTGGAGCTCGTGAAGGTCATGGCGCGGTTGCGCGGCCCCGGCGGGTGCCCCTGGGACGCCGAGCAGACGCACGCCACGCTCGCGAAACACCTCGTCGACGAAACCTACGAACTGTTGGATGCGATCGAGAGCGGCGACGAAAGCCACATCGCGGAAGAGCTAGGCGACCTGCTGCTTCAAGTCGTCTTCCACGCACAGATGGGCGCAGACGCCGGCGAGTTCGACGTCGACGACGTCGCGCAAGGGTTGATGGACAAGCTCATCCGGCGCCACCCGCACGTCTTCGGAGATGTCATCGTCTCCGGCGCGCGCGAAGTGGTCTCCAATTGGGACGCGATCAAAGAGCACGAGAAGGAACGAGACAGTGTCATCGATGGCGTGCCGGAGAGTCTTCCCGCGCTGGCGTACGCGCAGAAGCTGCAACGACGGGCAGGCTCGGCGGGGTTCGACTGGCGAGATGTGTCAGGCGCGATCGACAAGGTGCGCGAGGAAGCCGGCGAGCTCGCCACTGCGAGCGACGCCGCCGGGCGTGAAGACGAGCTGGGCGATCTGTTGTTTGCCGTGGTGGCGCTCGGCCGGCACCTCGACGTCGACGCCGAGACGGCGCTCCGCGGGGCGGCACACCGCTTCCGTAACCGGGTCCTGACGGTCGAGCGGCTCGCGAAAGGACGGGGGCGCCTCTTGCGAGAGATGTCCCACGCCGAGCTTCTCGCAGCGTGGGCGGAAGCGAAGGCAGGTTCCTGAACTACCCAGACGACCTGGGTGCGCTCGTGCCCGCCAAATGAGCAAACCTCCGGCTGCCGTACGGCCCTGCGGAGTCGCATGCTCTTCCCGACCAAGGAGGAGTGATGAACACGACGATGAAGCAGCAGCACGGGTACCTGTGGGCCGGTGTCGGCAGCATCGCGGGCGGGATCCTCGGAACGTTCCTCGGCGCGATCGCGCTCCTCGGGATCCTTCGTCCCGAGGGCCTCGATGCCATCGGTGTCGTCTTCGTCGGCGGAGCCGGAGGCGCGCTCGCCGGCATCGCGGCAGGGTGCTGGGGCGCGCTTCGGATCGCGAAACAGCCGGCTGCGGGGTTGACCGCGATCGCGGCCGCGGCGCTGTCGGTCGGACTCGTCGCCGTGTCGTCGGTCGCGATGTCGGTGTGCCATGGCGAGTGCATCGCCTCTCCCGTGCCTGCGATCCTCGCGGCGATCGGTGGTGCGGGCGTTGCCGCGCGCGCGCTGGTGAACTGGTTGCGCGCGCGCTGAGGTTACGCTGGCCGGGTGACGAAGACGTCGACCGAAGCGTCGCGCGCGCAACGCGCGCTTTCGGTCGGCGTCGTTCTCTTCCGCTGGGGCTCGTACGCGTGGATGGTTGCGCTCGCGCTCACGGCGTCCGGCCATTTCGCGCATCCGTGGGTCGCGTGGTCCGCCCTCGCGATCATCGGCATCTGGACGGCATGGGCATCCGTGCCGCGGGTGCAAGCGCCGTGGGGAAAGCTATGGGTCGAGCTCGGTCTCGCGATCGGGCTCGTCGTGGTTTCGGGATATGTGCTGCCGCACGGGGGCATCGTCGACCGGCAGTTCTTCGCGGCGGCATGGCCGATCGCCGTGGTCATCGCGTGGGGCGTCGCGCGCGGTCCGATCGGCGGGCTAAGTTCCGCGATCGCGTTGTCGGGTGCGCTGATCGGAAGCCGCGCGCTGAACCACGCGCTGATCACGGCGCAGACGCCGGCGCTCATCAACGGCTCGATCACATACATCCTCGGGGGAGCAACCGTCGGCATCGTGGCGCGAACGCTCGAACGGTCGGCCGAGGAATCGCAGCGGCTGATCGAGGAAACGGTGGTAGCAACCGACCGCGCGGCCCGGCTCGCCGAGCGTGAGTCGCTGGCTCGCCAGATCCACGATTCGGTCCTTCAGGCGCTCTCCATGATCCACAAGCGAGCTCGCGAGCTTGCAGAGCGATCGGAGATCCGCGCGGACGAGGTCGCCGCGCTCGCGCGCATGGCCGCCTCGCAGGAGGAGGCATTGCGCGCGCTGATCCTGCGCGAGCCCGAAGCCCCGCCGAGCGGGACCGCATCGCTGCGCACCGAGCTCGAGAAGATCGCGCGCGCGCACCACGACCCGCCGGTGTCCGTAAGCGCCGTTGGGCCGATATGGCTCGACGCGCACGCCGTGAACGAGCTCGTGTCGGCGGTCAAGCAGGCGCTCGACAACGTGGCGGAGCATGCCGCGGCGGCGACGATCACGGTCTTCGCCGAATCCGACGCAGGCTGGGTCAGCGTCTCGGTGCGTGACGACGGCCGCGGTTTCGTGTACGACGAAGACGTGCTCCGTGCGGACGGGAAAGCGGGGATGCTCAAGAGCATGAAAGGTCGCGTCGAGTCGCTCGGCGGCAGGATGTTCGTGACGTCCGCGGCCGGACGTGGGACGGAGATCGAGTTCAGGATCCCGTCGAGCCGATGACCGACGAGCCGATCGCGGTCATGGTGGTCGACGACCATCCCGTCTGGCGTGACGGGCTGCGCGCCGACCTCGATCGCGGCGGCGTCGCGAAGGTCGTCGCTGAGGCGTCCGACGGGGGTGAAGCCGTCGAGCGCGCGCGCCAGTGGTTACCGGAAGTCGTGCTTATGGACCTCAACCTCCCGACGGTGAACGGCGTCGAGGCCACTCGGCAGATCGTCGCCGAATCACCGTCCGTGCGCGTGCTGATCCTGTCGGCAACCGGAGAAGAGAACGACGTGCTCGAGGCGGTGAAGGCGGGTGCCAGCGGATACATGCTGAAGAGCGCGACCTCGTCGGAGCTGCTCGACGCGATAAAGCGCGTGCGCGCAGGCGAGCCGGTATTCACCGCGTCACTAGCAGGCCTCGTTCTGAACGAGTTCCGCCGCGTCGCGACCAAGGATCCGAACGACCCGCAGCTGACGCCGCGCGAGAACGAGGTCTTGAAGCTCGTCGCGAAGGGGTACACCTACCGAGAGATCGCGGAGCAGTTGTTCGTATCGGTGAAGACCGTCCAGAATCACGTCCAGAACATCCTGACGAAGCTGCAGCTCCGGAAGCGCTACGAGCTGATGCGGTACGCGATCGAGCGAGGGTTGGACAAAGGATGACCGACGCACCGGTCCCTGAAGCGCTCGAGTCACTGGCCTTCCTGATCGGCAGGTGGCGCGGAGAAGGTGAGGGTTCTTACCCCACGATCGAGCCGTTCCGATACGGGGAAGAGGTCGTCTTCAGCCACATCGGGAAGCCGTTCCTCTCCTATCAGCAGCGGACGTGGCATCCGGAGAACGGGATGCACATGCACGTGGAGTCGGGGTTCTGGCGTGCGCTCCCAGATGCACGGGTGGAGATCGTGCTTGCTCACCCCACCGGTGTCGTCGAGATCGAAGAAGGGCGCGTCGAAGGCTCGACGATCGACGTGAAGACGACCCGCGTTGCGTCGTCGACGACGGCGAAGAACGTCACCGAGCTCCGCCGTCGGATCACCGTCGATGAGGATTCGCTCACGTACGAGCTCCACATGGCTGCCGAAGGGCAGCCGCTGCAGCTGCATCTGCGCGCGCAGCTGACGCGGCACGGTTCCTGAACTACCCAGGATCCCCGGGCACCTTCCGCCTTCAGGTTTGAGGGCATTTCCGGATTCCCCGCGCTTCCCGCATGACCGAGCATCGAGCCATGGACGAGCACATGGCACGACTCACCCGGCGCGTGTGGGCGCTGGAGAAGGAGGTCGCAGAGATGAGATCTCATCTCGGTTTGGAAGCACAGGCCGAAGAACAAGTTGGACCCGCGCATGGGATGCCCCTTGGGCAACACGACATCGTTCCTCCGGTTGTCGAGCGCTCCGAGGACCGGCTGCACGACGAGGTCAACATCGTCGGAACGTGGCTCGCGCGCGTCGGCGCGATCGCGATCCTGATCGGCGCCGGCTTCGCGTTCCGTTGGGGCGTGGAGCGCGGCGTGATCGTCCCTTTCGCGCGCGCCCTCATCGGTCTCGCTGCAGGCGCGGCATCGATCGGCTGGGGCATCTGGGCTCGACGTCGCGGCTGGGACCGGTTCGCGCAGGCAGTGACGGCGGGTGGGCTCGCGCTCGGATATCTCTCCGTATTCGCGTCGTACGAGCTCTACCATCTGGTGCCCGGCTCGGTCGCCTTCGCCGGCCTGGTCGGTGTCGCGGTGGTCGGCGGGTTCCTCGCGCGCGCGTACGACTCGATGTCGCTTGCCGTCCTCTCATTGATCGGCGCGTACCTCAATCCGTTCTTGGTCTCCGTCCACGAGCCGCATCCCTTTGCGACGTTCGGCTACCTCGCAGCCGTCGGGTCGATGACGCTCACGCCGGCTCTCGCGCGCTGGCGCGGACCGGATGCGATCGCGTTCGCAGGAACGCTGATCGTCTTCGGCGTCGCGCAGCAGCACGCGACGCCCGGGCAAGCAGGCATCGCCGCCATGGTCCTCCTCGCGATCTTCACGGCGTTGCCGTACGTCCGGCCGCGCCCCGGCGACCCAGAGAACGTCTTGATCCCCGTGATGGCGAGTTTCACCGGCTTCGCGTACATCGAGTACCAGCTGCATCACGTCCGGCCGTCGATGCAGGGTGCGGTTGCGATCGCGTTCTCGGTTGCATTCGCGGGTCTGTGGTTGCTCACGCGCGAGATCCGCGAGCAAGACCGCTCGCTCGGGCAAGCCATGTTCGGTCTGAGCGCGTCGTTCGCCGTGCTTGCCGTCCCCTTCCAGCTTCACGGAGCCTTCATCGCAGCCGGGTGGGCGTTAGAGGCTTTCGTGCTGCTCTTCGTGTCGCGCCGTCGTGCGTACGGGACGGGGATCACCGGCAGCATGGTGCTGTACACGGTCGCTGCGTTCGTCGCCTTCGGCAGGCTCGAACGATTCCATCCGGCTCGCGTGATCGCCACCGGTGACGGGCTGTCGATCCTGATCGTCGTGGCGTCGCTGATCGGCGCAGCGGTGATGACGCGCGGCGCGCAGCGAGAGTCGCTGCGTGACCTGTCGATCGTCACCGGCTCGGTGGGATCGCTGCTCGCGGTGGCGTGGTTGTCCGTGGAAGCGCTCCAAGCCGTTCGTCGCGCCGTGCCGCCGCCGAGCCTTCATCAGGCCGAAGCCTTCGCACTCACGGCAACTTGGGCCTTGTTCGCGGCAACGATGATGGTGGTCGGCATCCGGCTGCGGGTCCGTGCGGCACGCCTTGCCGCTGCATCGTTGCTCGGGATCGTCGTGCTCAAGGTCGCGCTTTTCGACGTGTGGACACTCTCGGTCGCATACCGGACGGTGGTCTTCGTCGGGCTCGGCGCCACGCTTCTCGGGTGCTCGGTGATGTACCAGCGCTTGCGCGCGCTCGTGCGCGAGCCGTCATCGACGAGCTGAATCGCTCGGCAATCCAGCGGTGCGCGTGTCTCACGCGCACCGCTGCTAGCATCTCCGGGATGACCGAGATCGCAGACGTTAGCGCGCGCGAAGTGCTCGATTCGCGTGGGAATCCGACCGTCGAAGTGGATGTCACGCTGCTCGACGGCTCGACCGGCCGCGCGATCGCCCCGAGTGGCGCATCAACGGGAGCCCACGAAGCGCTCGAGCTGCGAGACGGAGACGCGAAACGGTTCGGCGGCAAGGGCGTCTTGCGCGCGGCGTCGAACGTCGAGGAGCGCATCGGGCCGGTGATCGCCGGGCGCGACGCGACCGACCAGCGCGGCATCGACCGCATGCTGCTCGACCTCGACGGCACGGACAACAAGCGCACTCTCGGCGCGAACGCGATGCTTGCGGTCTCTCTCGCGGTTGCGAAGGCCGCGGCGTCGAGCCGTGATCTCCCCCTGTTCCGGTACCTGGGCGGCCCGAACGCACACACCCTTCCTGTGCCCTGCTTCAACGTGATCAACGGCGGTGCGCACGCCGGGAACTCGATCGACGTTCAAGAGTTCATGATCGCCCCGGTCGGTGCCGCATCGTTCCACGAAGCCCTGCGTTGGGGGGCCGAGGTCTTCCACGTGCTGCACGGCGTGCTCAAACAGCGCGCGCTCTCGACAGGTTTCGGCGACGAAGGCGGGTTCGCGCCGGATCTGGCGACGAACGAAGAAGCGATCGAGCTGTTGCTGACCGCGATCGACGACGCCGGACTCGAAGCGGGCACCGAGATGGCGATCGCGATCGACGTTGCTGCGACGGAGCTGTTCCAAGGCGGTGCGTACGTCTTTCCGGGTGAAGGCAAGACATACGATGCGGCGGCTCTTGCCGATCGCTACGAACGGTGGGTCAGCGATTACCCGATCCTCTCGCTCGAGGATCCTTTCTCCGAGGACGATTGGGATGGGTGGAGCATCGGGACGCAGAAGCTCGGCGCGCGCGTGCAGCTGGTCGGTGACGATCTGTTCGTGACGAACCCGAGCAGGCTGCAGCGTGGGATCGACGGCTCGATCGCCAACGCGATCTTGATAAAGGTGAATCAGATCGGGACGCTGACTGAAACACTCGACGTGATCGAGATGGCTCGTCGAGCCGGATACCGCTGCATGATCTCGCACCGGTCCGGTGAGACGGAAGACACCACGATCGCAGATCTCGCGGTTGCAACGGGCGTCGGCCAGATCAAGAGCGGTGCGCCGAACCGTGGCGAGCGAACGTCGAAGTACAACCAGCTCCTGCGCATCGAGGAGATGCTCGGCGACGGCGCGCGCTATCCGGGGCGCGCGACGTTCCTATGACGACGGCGGCGCCGCGGCGCCGGTGGGGCGCGCGCGGTGCGATCGCCGCGCTCGTGATCGTCGGCTTGTTGTTCACCAGCTTCTACCCGCTGCGCCGGTATTTCGCGGTCCGCCGGCAAGTGACCGCGCTACGGGTCGAGTCGGCCTCCCTGGATCAGGAAGCGGCACAGCTGCGCGTCCAGGCACAAACCTTGCAGACCGACACGGAGGTCGAGCGGCTCGCGCGTGAGCGGCTCGGCTTCGTCGGACGGGGCGAAACGGCATTCTCGATACCGCATGCCACCGTGGCGCCGGAGCCGACGCCGACGGTCATCCTTGCGCCGGGACAGCAGGTGCCGCGGGCAGGGGATGGGCTTGTTTCTCGCTGGTGGCAAGCCTTCCGGCATGCTTGGGGCTTCCACTAGGCGTCCGAACTGCAAGCATTGACCCATTCCGCGGCCGCGGGCTAGCATGATTCGAAGCCATGACACCCGGTCGGGCGCGAGCGTGAAAGGAGTTCGATCAGCCAGATGCCATTAGAGGTTGGCGCGATCGTGGAAGGGAACGTCATTCGTTTGGCACCGTACGGTGCATTCGTGCAGCTGGAGTCCGGCGAAACCGGTCTGGTGCACATCTCCGAAGTGGACCGGAATTTCGTCCGTGAGATCACCGATCATCTGCACGAGCAAGATCGCGTGACCGTCAAGGTCGTCGGCATCAAAGAGGACGGCAAGATCGATCTTTCGATCAAGCAAGCCGCCCCGGACTGGTCGCCCGAGCCGCCGCGGCACCGCCGTGACAGGGACCCTGAGTTCGAGCAGAAGCTGAAGCGCTTCATGAAGCAGAGCGAAGAGAATCTCGTCGATTGGCGCCGTCAGCGCGAGTCGAAGCGAGGCTGAAGCTTTCGGCGCGGCATCGCTGCGTCGAGGGAGGGAGAGGAGGCGGCCGCAAGGCCGCTTCCTTGTTTTATGGTTCTCGTATGGCGTTCCCCGGGGAGCCCGCAACCGCTCGTGAGCGTGCGATCGTGGCGCAGCAGCTCGGCCGCGACCCTCGCGGCGACATCGCCGTCGCAGCGCGGTGCACGTACGGCTTACCGGCCGTTATTCGCACTTCTCCCGAACTTGACTCGGGCGAGCCGTTCCCCACGCTGTTCTACCTGACCTGTCCGATCGCCGTGCGCGCCCTCGGCGGGGTGGAGGCTTCGGGGAAGATGCGGGAGTACGAGAAGCAGCTCGGCGACGACGACGGCCTTCGTGCCGACTACGAGCGCGCGCATCGCCGCTACGTCGAGATGCGCGACTCGATCGCTGCGCTCGGTCGCGACGAGAGCGCGGGCGGTATGCCGGTGCGCGTGAAGTGCTTGCACGCGCTGTACGCACACGAGGTTGCCGATGCCAACCCGATCGGTGCGCTCGTCCGCGACGAGATCGAACCGCTCGGATGTCCCGGCGACTGCGTGAGTGAAGGGTCGGACGGAACGGTCGCGCGCGTTCCGGGTCATCCAGGCTTCTCGAAGCGGCGCCGATGACCCGCGTCGCAGTCGTCGACGTCGGCACGAACTCGGTTCGCTTGCTGATTGCAGACGTGTCGAACGCAGGGCTGCGCGAGATCGCGCGCGAGCTCGTGATCACGCGGCTCGGCGAAGGCGTCGACGCAGCCCGCGCCTTCGCTGCAGACGCGCTCGCACGCACGGTCGGCGCGATCGCACGTTACGTGCGTGACGCGCGCGCGCAGGGTGCAACGCAGATCCGCGTCATCGCGACGAGCGCGGTCCGTGATGCGGGGGATCGAGAACGGTTCGTCGAAGACGTGATCAAGGCTACGGGGGTCTCCCCTGAGGTCCTGAGCGGCGATCAGGAGGCTCTCCTCGGCTTCGCCGGCGCCTCGTCGAGCCTCGACGTCCAGGACCCGTATCTCATCTGTGACATCGGGGGAGGCTCGACCGAGCTCGTCTTCGGACGCGCGCGCGCGGAGCGATGGATATCGCTCGACGTCGGCTCTGTGCGCGCCACGGAGCGATGCATCCGGAACGACCCGCCTTCTCCTGCGGAAGTCGCAGAAGTACGAAAGCTCGCGCGCGCGCACCTGGACCGCGCGTCGCAGATCCCACGAGGCTTCGCGACGTTCGTCGGACTCGCCGGGACGATCACGACGATGGCTGCCGTGGCTCGTGGCCTCATGCGGTATGACCGGGCACGGATCCACGGTTCGAGGCTGACGCGCGCGGAGGTCGCCGGCGTGACAACGCAGCTCGCGCGCATGACATCGGACGAGCGGCGCACGCTTCCTGTGATGCCGCTTGGACGCGAGGACGTGATCGTTTCCGGCGCCGTGATCCTGGAAGAAGCGATGGATCGCTTCGACGCGCACGACGTTGTGGTGAGCGAGAGCGACATCCTCGATGGTGCAGCCCTCGAGATCGCGCGCGCGGCTCGCTCGTGATGGAAGCATCAGGGAGCGTCGCGCGGAGACGGACGACGTAGCGCGGAATGCCTATCGACATTGATGCACGCATCGATAGACGCGCCTGAACCGCTCCGATAGCCTTTTGCTCGGCTCGCCACCTGAGCCCAAAGAAGGTCGTTATTCCCCTGGGGGGTCCTTTCACACATGAGTACCTTGTTCTCGCGTCGCGCCTGGACCCTGACCTGCTCGAGCATCGTGCTGCTCGGGATCTTCTTCACGCCGGCGTTCAGCCGGTCTGAAGCACAAGCTCCTCGCGCGAGTGTCGTGATAACACCGACGGCGGTGCCGAGCCCCGCGCCCTCGCCGGCGCAGACGCACCGAGCGATCGCCGCCGCCCCACAGCATCCCGTCGTGGCTCCTCCTGCTCATGAGGATCCGCGCGATGTGTTCCGCGGCCTCGGTGCCTGGGTGGACCTCTTCGACTTCGGTCTTTCACCGCGCGCGTCCGTCGCGCACATGAAGCATGCCGGCGTGCGGACGCTCTACATCGAAACCGGCCGAACGAACACCGCGGATGCACTCACGCCCGCCGTCTATCCATGGCTCGTCGCAGCACACCGTGCCGGCATCAAAGTCGTCGGCTGGTATCTCCCGTACTACAAAAGCCCACAGGGTGAGATCTCCCGCGTCACCGCGATCGCGCGCTACAACGTCGGCGGACAGCACTTCGACGGGCTCGGCATAGACATCGAGTTCCGGTCGATCTCGATGCCCCCATCTGTCTGGGATCGAAACGTCGTCGCGTTGCAACATGGTGTGCGCGCGGTGGTAGGCCCGAACTACCCGATGGCTGCGATCGTCCCGCCGCCCGGACAGATGGCGATCCTGCCGCCGCACTGGGCCGGGTTCCCGTGGGCCGAGCTCGGCCGGACGAGCGATTCGATCATGTTGATGAGCTACTGGACCGACCGCGTCGGCTGCCCGGCTTTCCCCCAATATTGCGCTTACGGGTATACGGCGATGAACGTCCGGTGGACCCGCCAGCTCGTCGGCGCGCGCCCGGTCGTCCACATCA
>JBHELL010000130.1:0-2783 GCA_046263075.1 Actinomycetota bacterium
ACTTCCTGCAGCGCGACGACGCTCCGCCCTTGCTCCTCGAAGATCTTGATCATCGGCTCGAGACACGGCTCGAGGAAGATGTTGTCGCCGAGGAGAACCGCGAACGGCTCGTCGCCGACGTGACGAGTCGCGAGCGAGACGGCATGTCCGAGTCCGCGCGGCTCCTTCTGCCGGATGTAATGGATGTCGGCCATCTCGCTGATGCGCCGCACGTTCTCGAGCGTCTCCACGCTCTTCTTCTGCTCGAGGATGTGCTCGAGCTCGACCGAGCGGTCGAAATGGTCTTCGATCGATCGCTGTCCGCGGCCGACGACGATCAAGATGTCGGTGATACCGGCTCGAACCGCTTCCTCGACGACGTATTGGATCGTCGGCTTGTCGACGACGGGCAGCATCACCTTCGGCTGCGCTTTCGTCGCAGGGAGGAAGCGTGTCCCCAAGCCGGCGGCGGGGATGACTGCTTTGGTAACCGCCATCAGGCGGCGGAGTCTACGGAGCCGCCGGATCGCGGGCAAGGGAGATACGTCTGCCACCGATGTCGTCGGCGCCGACGACGCGATCTCTCCCCGTTGCTTTCGCGCGATACATCGCTTGGTCCGCAGCGCGCAGCAATTCCTGCGGCGTGAGCGCATGTGCGGGATGAACGGCGTAGCCGATCGAGATCGTCACCTTGAGCGGCTCTTCCGACCCTTCTCCGAATGGGATGTCGCCGACGGCGCGGCGGATCTTCTCGGCCGCAGCGCGCGCGCCGTCGTCACCGGTGTCGGGCAAGATGATGACGAACTCTTCGCCGCCGTAGCGCGCGAGGAAATCGACGGAGTTGCGCGTGTTCTCGAGGATCCTCTTGGCGAGCTCGATCAAGATCGCGTCGCCGCGCTGATGACCGAAGCGATCGTTGACTTGCTTGAAGTGATCGATGTCGATCACGAGCAGCGACAGCTGTGAGGTGCGCGCGCGGATCGCGCGCTCGACGTCACGTTGCAAGGTCATCTGGAAGTAGCGGTAGTTCCAGATGCCGGTCAATCCGTCAGTGATCGACATCCGTTTCGCGTCTTCGTGCAGGAGCACGTTCTCGACGCCGACCCCGGCTTGTCGCGCGAGCGACAAGATGGTCTCGAGATCCGCCTGATCGAACCGGCCGCGACGGGACCCGTAGATCGCGAGGACGCCGACGAGCTGGCTCTCGGTCTCTAGCGGCACGGCGAGCGCCGCTTCCGCGACCGGCTCTGGATCCGCGAGGACCGGCGCATCGGGGCCGGCCGGAACCATGGCAGGCCACCGCGTCGATGCGACCCACCCGGCGAGCCCCTGTCCGATCGGGATGCGCTTCTTCGCGTCTGCTTCGTCGAGTCGCCGTCCCGACTTCACGAACAGCTCGTTGCGTTTCGGCGACAACAGGTAGACCGCTCCGGCCTCGCCGTCGACGGCGGATAGCGCCGTGTCGAGCACGACCGACAGCATCTTCGTCAGGTCGTGGGTAGCCCGCAGCGCCTCACCGAGCCGTCGTACCGACTTGCGCACCTCGTCGCGATAGGCGTCGGCGTCGGTGACCCGGTCTCGGAAGGCGACGCTGAGCCGGTTGAGCGCGCGCCCGAGATCGGCGATCTCACCCGGAGCGTCGACCTCGACCTGCGCGCCGTAGTCGCCGCTCGCGATCCGGTTGGCGAGCCGGAGCAGCGCGCGCACCGGCCGCGCGAACTCCGATGCAAGCAGCGCCGAGATAGGAAGGCCCGCTCCGACCGCGACGCCGAGGGCCGTCCAGAACCGCCCCGTCGGGACGCGCGCGACGAGCAATCCGATGACCAGCGGAACGATGACGACGAAGAGGTAGGAGAGAAATAGGCGCGCGTGAAGACGCGTGCCACGCTGGTAGCGGGCACCGGTCGTGTTCGTCGTCTCGCCGGCCATGTGGACTGGGCGCTTTCCGCGCTTTCGCCCCCCTACGTATCTTCGGCGCCCGCTCGCGGCAACTGTACCCTCTCGGCCTGATGGATGTGCCCACTCGCAAGGACATCGTTCGCCGAACGGTGCTCGCGAAGCGGTCGCGGCTCGACGCGGACGAACGGCGCGCGCGCGCCCTCGAAGCGTCCGAGCGGCTCCTTGCTCTCCCCGAGATCGCGCGCGCGACCTCCGTCGTGGCGTTCGTCTCCATCAGATCGGAGATACCGACCGAGCCGCTCCTGACGGCCTTGCTCGAGAAAGACGTGATGGTGCTTCTTCCGTACGTCGCCGACGACGGCGCGTTGCAGGCCGCCGCCGTGGGCTCGACAACCGAGCTCGAACCCGGGTACCGCGGGATCCCGGAGCCCCGCGCGCGCATCCCCGTCGAGCCCTCATCCGCCGATGCCGTCGTCGTCCCCGGTGTCGCGTTCGACGAGCGAGGACGCCGGCTCGGCTACGGCGGAGGCTTCTACGACCGCTTCCTCGCCGGATGCGGCTCGACGCCGACGATCGGGTTCTGCTTCGAGATGCAAGTGGTCGAGGATGTGCCCGTCGCGGCGCACGACCTGGGGGTCGACCTGGTCGTCACCGACGAACGAACGATCCGGCCGAGCCGTTAAACTGGCGCCATGCCGACCTACGAATACGCGTGCACGTCCTGCGGCCGGCACTTCGAGGTTGTCCAGCGGTTCAGCGATGCGCCGCTCGAGGCCTGCGAGGCGTGCGGCGGCAAGCTCAAGCGCGTCTTCCATCCGGTCGGCATCGTCCTCAAAGGCTCAGGGTTCTACGCAACCGACAACCGCTCGGGCGGGTCGTTGAAGCCCTCGTCGAAGGACGAGAAG
>JBHELL010000131.1:0-4980 GCA_046263075.1 Actinomycetota bacterium
GAGCGTCCGTTCGCGGCGGTCAAGCTGCGGGCAGGCTCGACGACGTCCGCAGATGATGTCCTCGCGTGGGCGCGCGATCGCATCGCCCCGTACAAATGTCCGCGCGCGATCGTGTTGATGGACGATATGCCGTTCACGATGAGCATGAAACCGAAGCGGCGCGAAGTGCGTGAGCGTTTGATCGCGATGCTGCCGGAGGCAGTGAAGGCAGGCGAGTGAACACCTCACAGACGACCGCGGTCGTCGTGATCGAGATGCAGAACGACCTGTGTTCGCCGTCGCTCACGTCGTCAAGGGGATTGAGCGGCGCCCTCGCGCGCGCGGTCGAGTCTCGAGGCGTGATCGAGCGCCTGCAGCGAGTGCTCGCCGATGCGCGCGCGCGGGGCATCCACGTCATGTACGCGACGAAGGAGCGTCACCCGGGGATCCCGTTACCGTCGTACCCGAAGATCTATGCCGCCGCAGGAGGCGACGCGAAGCTCGTCCACGGGACGTGGGGCGCCGACGTCGTCGACGGGTTGAAGCCCGAGCCTGCGGACGTCGTTTTGCCTCGCTTCACCTCGATCGACCCTTCCCACGGCTCGGAGCTGTGGGCGGTGTGCGAGCGGCTCGGCGTCGAGAGGCTGGCGCTCGCCGGGATCTCGACGAGCTTCGCCGTCGAGGGCACCGCGCGCGGCGCGGCGAACCGGGGGTACCGCGTCGTCGTACTCGAAGACTGTTGCGCGGGCGTCCCCGATGAATGGCATCGGTTCAGCGTTGAAAACATCCTGCCGCTGATCGCAGAGGTGACGACGAGCGACATCTTCATCGCATCGCTCTAGCCGGCGGCACCGGCGACCGCCCCGGGTTGACAGATGCTGGGCGCAAAGTGTTAAGTGGCACTCAACACTGACGCCGTCGTCACCTAGGAGGCAGTGATGCGCGCGATCCCGATCGACCACCTGCTCGATCCCGAAGACTTCCTCCAGGGCTCGGGGGCGGCTCCGGACTGGAACCGGCTCGTCGCCGAGGGACGGGCCGCCAGGAAAGCCGCCGACGGCGGCGCTTGGCGCATCGGCGACCTTGCGGCGCAGGTCGAGCGACGCTACCGATCCGGCGCGCTACGGAAGTTCGCGGACGCGATCGGCGAGTCGGCCGGCACGGTCAGGCGCTTCCGATGGGTCGCAGGCCTTTACGATCGCGCCTCGCGCGCGCGTTTCGACGATCTGTCCTTCTCCCACTTCCAAGCCGTCGCCGGTCTCGAAGACCGTCTCCTGTGGCTCGAGCGCGCGCGCCGAGGCGAGTGGAGCGTCGCGCGGCTCGTTGCCTACTCACGGCGCGCAGGCGCTGCGCCGAAGCCCGTCGAGCTTCGCGTGCGCAGGCCGCTCGAGGCTGCGGCTCGTCAGATCGCGAAGATCGCCGAGATCGACCAAAGGACGCTCACGAAGGCGGCGCGGCTCGGGCTCGAGGAGGCGTTGAACGAGCTCGAGCAGCAGGTCGAGCTCCTGCGCGCGCGCTTCCTCCAGGGGAAGACGCCGAACGGGCACCGCGCGCTGCGCGTCGCGCGCTAGAGGCGCGAGGAGGATTCGGGGGCGCGCGCGCCGAAGCACATCGGCATGCGAAAACTGATGTTCGTCTTGTGCGCGGCCACCCTCATAGGAGCGGCGCTCCCTTCTCACGCGGCTAACCCCACCGTGACCGCAGCCGGGTTCACCTTCGTCCCGACGAACACGTCGGGCAATCAAGCGCTCGTGATCCCGACCAGAACTGCGGTTACCTTCGCGAACGCAGACATCGTGAGCCACACGTTCACCTCGAACTCCGCGGGGCTCTTCAACGTCACCGCGTTGCCCGGACAGTCTGCGACCGTCACCGCGATCGCGTCCCTCCCGGCGGGTGAGTACCTGTACCACTGCGATTTCCACCCGTGGATGAACGGCGTCTTGGTGATCAGCTAGAACATGCGCAAGCTCGTCGTTGTCCTTTCTCTGGCCGCTGCGGTCGGTGCTGCGCTTCCTTCGCAGGCCGGCGGTGCAACGGTGACGGCGATCGGGTTCACCTATCTGCCCGCGGCCGCAGACGGCAGCGCCGGGATTTCGATGACCGCAGGAAGCAATCTCGTCTTCTCGAACGCAGATCTCGTCTCACACACCTTGACCGCCGACGATGGAACCTTCGATTCAGGCGTCGTTGCGAAGGGAACCTCGCACGTGTTCACGGACATACCGGCGGGGCAATACACGTACCACTGCAAGATCCACCTGTGGATGCACGGCGTGCTGGTCGTCAACTAGCGCGTTCCTCGTCCCACAGCTCGACGAATCGCTCCGCTACCATCATCGTCGGGAAGTTCGTGTTCGCGCGCGGCGTGTCCGGAAAAACGCTCGCGTCGACGACCCGAAGCCGCTCGACGCCGTGCACGCGCAGATGCGGGTCCAGGCAGGGGCCGATGGGGATGGTTCCCGCTTCGTGATGGTCGGTGAGCGCGGCAGCGCGCGCGACGCGCTCGAGCTCGGCGCGATCGACGCTCGACGGACGCCACAACAATTGCTCCGTCACCTCTTTCAGCGCGGGCTGGTCGAAGAGCTCCTCTTGGAGGAGCAGCATCCGCGTGAAGATCTCAACGTCGTGGGGATCGCCGAGGAAGTTCAAGAACACGCGCGGCGGATCCAGCGGATCCGTACTGCGCAGCCGGACCCACCCCCGCGCGCGCGGCTTCGTCACCATGCCGGCGACGACGAAGCAGCTCTCCGGGATCGGCGCGCGCGTCCCGTAGCCGGTGAACGGCCCGAAGAGATGGATGTCTTCCTCCCCGGCCACGCCGTCGAACGAATGCCGAGCCATGGAACGCGCGATCAGCCGCCGGTCGATCGCGGCGGGATCGCGCGCGGCGGCCATCAAGCCGATGGCAGGATGATCGTGCAGGTTCTCCCCGACCGGCAGACCGGCGATGACGGCGATGCCGTGCTCTCGCAGGTGCGTCGCGGGACCGATCCCCGAACGCATCAAGATGCCCGGGCTCGCGAGCGCGCCGGCCGCAACGATCACCTCATCGGCGTCGATCCGCTCGCCGCTCGTCAGGACGACTCCTTTCGCGACCGAGTTCTCGATGACGAGCCGGTCCACCATCGCGTTCGCGCGCAACGAGAACGACGGCAGATCGCGCGCGGTGCGCAGATAAGTGACGAGCGTGGACTGGCGCACACCGTGGCGCGTGTTGCTCGCCTGCTGCCCGGCGCCGTGCGCGCGCGGCGCGTTCTGGTCGAGCGCTTCACCGAACGCGCTCGCAAGCGCCTCGAACACCGACCTCGTCACGGCGGGCGCGCGCTCCAGGTCGATCCGCTCGACGTTGATGGGCCCGTCCGAGCCGTGGTAGGGCTCGGCGCCGTATTCACGATCGCTTTCGAACCGGCACAGCGACGGCACGCACCGTTCCCACGTCCATTGCGGGATCCCCAGCGCATCGAGATCCGCCGGTTGCGGTCGCACCGCAGCGACGGCGTTGGTCGCCGACGAGCCGCCCACGACCTTTCCGCGCGGCAGGTCGATCTCGCGATCGCCTTCCGAGCGGTAGCCCCAGTCGTACTCGGTGACGGGAACTTTGAGGTCGGTCGTGAGGACGTCGTCGACCGCATCGGGTCCCGCTTCGAGCAAGAGGACGTCGATCCCCCGTTGGGCGAGCCGTGTCGCGACGATGGCTCCCGCCGAACCCGCGCCGACGACGACGACGTCCGGCATCTATATGTCGATCGCCTTCGGATGGGTCGGCTCGTACATGGCGATCGTGCTTCCCTCCGGCGCCGTGATCGTCGTCAGCCGTCCCCACGGAAGATCGGTGATCTCACCCGTCGGAACACCCTTCTCGTTCAGCTCGGCCACCGTTTTCTCGATGTCGTCGCACAGGAGATACAGCTCGTGCGTCCCGTTCCGTTCTGCAGGATGGATACCGAGCTCCGCAGGAGGAAGCGCGAAGATCAACCAGCCGTCGCCGGCGTCGACCGATCGATAGCCGAGGATGTCTCGGAACCACGCGCGCAACGCGCCCGCGTCCTTCGAATGGATGACTGCGTGCACACCGTTGATCGTCATAGCATCGCCATCATCTCGCCGACCATCTGCGTCACCGGGCTTACAACCCCCGGCTGCGTGATGACGTTCACCACCGCGGGTTTCTTCGAATCGATCGCGCGGCGGATCGCGGCGCCGAGCTGCTCCGAATCATCGACCCGCTCCCCATAGCCGCCGAACGCTTCCGCGATCTTCTCGTAGCCGGCCTGCGCGAGGGCCGTCGCGCCGGTCGTCTCGCCGAACTGCTTGCCTTGCTCGTGACGGATGTTGCCCCACTCACCGTTGTTGGCCACAACCGCGACGAACGGAAGGTTGCAGCGAGCCGCCGTTTCGAGCTCGCGCGCGCCGAAGCCGAACGACCCGTCTCCGATGCACATGACCACGTCGCGATCCGGTGCTGCTGCTTTCGCGCCGAGCGCGTAGGGAACGCCGACGCCTATCGTGCCGAGCGCGTCGTGCGTCGTGAGGAGCGACCCCGGGCGATACGCGGGGAAGATCGTGATCGACCACGTATGGATGTCACCGCCATCGCTCACGAGGATCGCGTCCGGGCCTGCAGCCTTCACGACCTCCTCGCTCACGCGGCCGGGCGGAACGGGCGAGCCCGCGCCCGTGACTTGCGCCGCCCATGCGCCGTGCATGGTCGCTGCGGACTCCTTCGCCTGGGCGAGCCACGCGTCTTTCGGCTTGCCGTCGTATGCCTCGAGCAGCTGCTGAAGCACCGCGCGCGCATCTCCTTGCACGGCGAGGTCCGGCGTGCGGTTCAATCCGACCATCGTCGCGTCGATGTCGATCTGCAAGAGCTTTTCGTTCCCGGTGAATAACGGCGGTCCGCCGCCGGTGACGCTCGCGTCGAGCTTCGTTCCGACGAGCACGACGAGGTCCGACTGCATGATGCAGAACCCACCTTCGGACAGCGGCCCGAGGCTGATC
>JBHELL010000132.1:0-7616 GCA_046263075.1 Actinomycetota bacterium
GGCGTCCCGTTCACCGTGAAAGATCTCACTGCGCTCGAGGACGGGCCGACCAATCAAGGCTCGCGCGCGTTCGCGGGACGACGGCTCGGCGTCGACGCGACGGTCGTGCAACGACTGAAGGACGCGGGTGCGATCTTGGTCGGCTCGACGACGGCGTCGGAGTTCGGCAACCGGCCGACGACGGAGACGGATCTGTTCGGGCCGACGCGCAATCCGTGGGACCTTTCGCGGACACCCGGCGGGTCGTCGGGCGGCGCAGGCGTCGCGGCCGCGCTCGGCATCGCGCCGTTGAACCAAGGCGGGGACGGCGGCGGCTCGTTGCGCATCCCCGCGTCGTGCTGCGGTGTGTTCGGCATCAAGCCGCAACGCGGGCGGATCTCGCTCGGGCCGATCCTGTCCGAGGAGTGGGGCGGGCTCGACGTCTACGGTCCGATCACGCGCGCCGTCGCGGACGCCGCGCTCTTCCTGGACGTAACCGCGGGAATGGCGACCGGCGATCCGTACTGGGCACCACCGCCGGAGCGAAGCTTCGTGTCGGCAACGAGCGAAGATCCGGGCCCGCTGCGCATCGCGGTCGCGTACGAACGGGACGGCGAGCGGATCGACGCTGAGACGATCGACGCGGTCGCCCGAACCGCTGCGCTGTTGCGCGAGCTCGGCCACGACGTGCGCGATGCGCAACCGGACGTCAGATCGCTCGAGCAGCCGTACCTGCGCGCGTCGACGGTGGGCATCGGTGTGCCGGAGCTGAGCGATGAACAGCTCGAGCTGCTCGAGCCGCGAACGCGCCTGATCTTCGACGTCGCGGTGCATATCCGCGCCGTCGATTACGTGCGCGCGCTCGATGCCATGCACCGCGAGTCGCGCGCCGTCGTCGCGTTCTTCGACGACTACGACCTGTTGCTGACGCCAACCCTTTCACGACCGGCGCCGAAGATCGGCGAGATCGGCGCCGACATCCACAACGCGTGGAACGACTACCGGAATTGGCTGTGCTGGACATGGCCGTGGAACGTGACGGGGCAACCGGCGGCATCTATCCCCGCGGGGTTGTCGGAGGACGGATCGCCGCTCGGCGTGCAACTCGTCGGACGTCCGGCCTGCGAGAGAACCATCCTCGCCGTCGCAGCGCAGCTCGAGCGCGCGCGTCCGTGGTCGGGTATGCGACCACCGATGTGGTAGAAGGACGCCATGGCGGGGGTCATCGAAGCGGAGGGGCTGCGCAAGGAATATCGGCGCTTGCGTGGGGGAACGACGGTTGCGGTCGCAGGGCTGGACCTCGAGGTTCCCCAAGGCGGCGTGTTCGGCTTCCTCGGCCCCAACGGCTCGGGAAAGACGACGACGATCCGGTGCTTGCTCGGTCTCGTCGCCCGGTCGTCCGGGGTGGTGCGATTGCTCGGCGCCGAGCCGCCTGCCCTGCACACGGTGATCGCGCGTGTCGGCTCGATCGTCGAGACGCCCACGTTCTTCCCGACGTTCTCGGGGCGGAAGAACCTGCAACTGCTCGCGGCCTTGTACCGGCTCGGCGATGCCCGCGTCGAAGCGGCGCTCGAGCGCGTGAACCTCGCCGACCGCGGCGACGACTTGTTCAAGAACTATTCGCTCGGGATGAAGCAACGGCTCGGCATCGCAGGAGCGTTGCTGAAAGACCCCGAGCTCCTGATCCTGGACGAGCCTGCGAACGGGCTCGACCCTGCAGGCATCAAAGAGGTGCGCGACCTGATCCGGTCGCTCGGCGACGAAGGACGGACGGTGTTCCTTTCCTCGCACCCGCTCGGTGAGGTGCAACAGGTGTGCGACCACGTCGCGATCCTCGCGCGCGGACGATGCATCGCGAAGGGGTCGGTCGACGAGGTGCTCGCGCAAGGGCACACCACCGCTGCGGTGCGCGCGCGCGTGCACGACCTCGAAGCCGGGGTGCGCGCGCTGACCGAGTCCGGGTACGAACCCGCGATCGTGGACGACATGATCCGAGTGCAGGCCGAGTATCCCGAGCACGTGACGCAGGTGCTCGCGTACCACGGGCTATATGTGTCCGAGCTGCACCGCGAGATGCTGAACCTCGAAGACGTGTTCTTGCAGTTGACCCAGGAGACGCCGGCATGATCTCGCTCTTGGACGTCGAGCTTCGCCGAGCCGTGTCGCGCAGGCTCGTGCGCATCATCGTGCTGCTCGGCATCGTCGGCGTGTTGATCGGAGGCGTCGTGACGATCGCGCGCTCGTCGCGCACCCCGCGCGCCGCGGCCGTCATCGTCGGCGGCCCTGCGCCGGCCGAATGCGTCAACGTGCCCGGCGATATCGACGGGACCGCGCCCGGAACGCCGGAACGGCAAGACTTCTGCGAGCGATCCATCCGGGAAGGGCAAGAGTCGCTTCGCGCGGCGGGCGACCGGAGGTTCTACCTCACGGCGCTGAAGAACGTGCTCGGCGGGATGACTGCGCCGCTCGCGTTGGTGGCCGTGCTGCTGAGCGCCTCTCTGATAGGCGCGGAGTGGCGCGCTGGGTCCGTTGCGACGACGCTGACCTGGGAGCCGCGGCGAGGACGGCTGCTCGCGATGAAGCTGCTTGCCGCGCTCATCGTGTGCACCGCGCTGTACTTCTTGATCTACGGGTTGCTCTCCCTGATGCTCTGGATCGCGGCGACCACGCGAGGTACGACGCAAGGCGCGGACCTGGAATTCGCGCGCGCGACGGTGACGCAGTCGCTGCGAGGGCTCGCCGTCGTGCTGTTCGGAGCGGTTCTCGGATTCTCGTTCGGTTCGGTCGGCCGCAACACCGCAGCGGCGCTCGGCGTCGGGTTCGGTTACATGCTGATCGGGGAGAACCTGCTCTTCAACCTCGTCCACTGGTTGCGCCCATGGCTCCTCATCGCGAACTCGGTCATCTTGGTGCGAGGGCACGGCATCGAGGAGATCCTCGGGTACACGGCAACGAAAGCGGCGATCAAGATCGGGTGTTACGCCGCAGGGCTCGTCATCATCACGTTCGCCGTGTTCCACGAGCGCGACGTCACGGCTTAGCCTGCACCGGAGTGGGGAACCTCCTTCTGAGAGAAGAAGGAGGAGCGATGCCGAGGCGAAGCAGGAACCCGAAGGCGAACTGGAGCGACAAGCGCGAGCGGCAGTACGAGCACATCAAGGAAGGGCTGCTCGAGCACGGCCGGCCCAAGCGGCTCGCCAAGGAGATCGCGGCTCGCACCGTGCAGAAGGAGCGCGCGCGGCACGGTGAGTCGAAAAGGCGGGGCAGCCGCCTGTCACGGACCGACATCTCGTCCGAACGCCGCGGCGGGCTGCGCTCGCACAAAGGCCCCGGTGGCCGCACGCGCGATCAACTCTACGAGGAAGCGAAGGATCTCAACATCAAAGGCCGCTCGACGATGAACAAGCGGCAGTTGCTGAGCGCGGTCAATCGCAAACGCGGCCGCCGAGCCGCCTGAAGAACCCTGCGCGCGCGGGTATCCTCGTCGAGCCATGACGAGGGCTCCACGCGTCGCGCTCGCCTCGATACTGCTGCTCGCCGCCGCGTGCTCGTCGGCGACGGGCAGCGCGACGGGCCTGCTCGTCGTCACGACGGTGTCCCCGCTCACGGACAGCGCGAGGAACATCGCCGGTACGGCCGCGCGCGTTGAAGGCGTGATCCCCGAAGGCGTCGACTCGCACACGTTCGAGCCGACCACAGCGACCGCGCGTCTGCTCTCGCAAGCGGACCTGATCTTCGTCAACGGGCTGCACCTTGAAGACCCCACGCTGCGACTCGCACAGAGCAATCACAAGAGCGGCGCGGCGATCTACGAGCTCGGCGATCACGCGATCGACCCGAGCCGGTATCGCTACGACTTCTCGTTCCCGAAGGCAGGCGGCAAACCGAACCCGCATCTGTGGATGGACGTCGCGAACGCGATCACGTACGCGGGACTGATCCGCGATCAGCTGGTCGCGCGCGATCCGGCCCATGCATCGGTCTACCGGCAGAACGCGAACGGCTATGTCGCGTTGCTGCACCGGCTCGACGTCGCCGTTGCGACAGCCGTGAAGACGATCCCGCCCGAGGATCGAGTCCTGCTCACCTATCACGACTCGTTCGCGTACTTCGCGGCGCACTACGGGATGCGCGTCATCGGCGCGATCCAGCCGGCGGACTTCTCCGAGCCGAGCGCGCACGAGGTGGCAAGCCTCATCTCGCAGATCCGCCGCGAGCACGTTCCGGCAATCTTCGGCTCCGAAGTCTTCCCGTCTCCCGTGCTCGCCGAGATCGCGCGCGATACCGGCGCGCGCTACGAAGCTTCGCTGCGCGACGACGACCTTCCCGGCGAGCCGGGCGCACCCGACCATTCCTACGTCGGCCTGATCCTCTTCGACGTGCGCCCCATGGTGAAGGACCTTGGAGGGGATCCCGCCTCTTTGAACGACATCCCCACCATGAACAAATACGATTGAGCGCGTGCATCATCCGATCGTCACCCTCTACAACGTCTCGTTCTCGTACGGTCAAGGGGTCATCCTCGACCGCGTCTCGCTGACCATCCCGGAAGGAGCCTTCATCGGGATCGTCGGCCCGAGCGGCGCCGGGAAGACCACCCTGCTCCGATTGATCGACGGCGGCCTCAAACCGTCGAGCGGATCGGTGACGGAGGCCGAAGGACGCGTGCGGCTCGCGACCGTTCCTCAGATCGAAACGATCGACTGGCACTTCCCCGTCACCGTCGAGGAGGTCGTGCTGCTCGGCACCGCAGCCAACAGGCGCGCGCTTCCGTGGTCGACGAAGGACCAGCGCGCGCGCGCCGGCGAGATCCTCGAGAAGCTCGGCATCGGCGGGCTCGGCCGGCGGCACATCCGCGAGCTGTCGGGCGGGCAGCAGCAGCGCGTGTTCCTCGCGCGCGCGCTGATGCGCGACCCGGAGCTGATCTTGCTCGACGAGCCCACCGCCGGCGTCGACGTGAAGACGCGTCACGACATCATCCACCTGCTGCACACGCTCAACCACGATGGGATCGCGATCGTTCTCACGACGCACGACCTCAGCGCCGTCGCGGCACACCTGCCGAGCCTCGTCTGCATCAATCGCCGGTTGATAGCCGCCGGTAAGCCGAACGATGTCCTGACGCCGGAGGTGTTGCGCGAGCTGTACGGAGCAGAGATGATCGTGATCAAGGAGCGCGGGATGCTGCTGATCGGCGACGTGCCGTCGGCGTTCCAGGAGCAGCATCCGCGCGAGGAGCATCCGTCGGACCTTCCGGCCGCGCATTTCGGAGAGGCTCCTCCCCCGCACACCCACGACGGCCACGATCACGCGGAGGGTGCGTGATGCATTGGTTCACCCAGCCCCTCCACGACTTCGCCTTCTTCCGGCATGCGCTCGTCGCCGGCGTGCTCGGCGGCGCGCTGTGCGGGCTCGTCGGTGTCTACGTCGTGCTGCGACGGATGTCCTACATCGGACACGGCTTGTCGCATGCCATCTTCGGCGGCGCCGTCGCGTCTTATGTGGCGCAGGTCAACTTCTACATCGGCGCAGGCGCGTGGGGGCTCGTGTCGGCATTGCTCATCAACGCGGTGGCTCGGCGCCGGAAGATCGGAGCCGACGCCGCGATCGGCATCGTCACGACCGCCTCGTTCGCGATCGGCGTCGCGTTGATCAGCCGCTACCACCGGTTCCAGCAGAACTTCGACGCCGCGTTGTTCGGAAACATCGTCGGCGTGAGCCTGCAGCAGGTGTACGTGCTCATCGGGGTCACGATCTTCGTTATCGGCGTCGTCTTCTTCCGTTACCGCCGCTTGCTGTTCGTCACGTTCGATCCCGAAGTCGCCGACAGCTACGGCGTGAGCGCGCGCCGCTACGACTCGCTGTTCGCGCTCGTGCTCGCCGCAACCGTCGTGTCGACGATGCAGATCCTCGGCGTGACGCTCATCGCGGCGACCATCGTGATCCCCGCCATCGTTGCGCGGCTCGTCACCGACTCGTTCGGACGCATGCTCGTCATCTCGGCGGCCGTCGGAGCGGTATGTGGCTTCGCCGGCATGTACATCTCCTTCTACTGGGACCTGGCGAGCGGCTCGACGATCGTGCTGTTCGCCGCGGCTCTGTTCGTCCTCGTGTACGCGGCGACGGCGGTGATCTCTCGCCGGAGGCTCTCGGTGATCGGAGGCGAGGGCGAGGTCGACATGGGCGGTCCTTCGGTCCATCTCGGCTAGGTATCCTCGGTCCATGACGTCATTCACGGAGCTCATCGGGTGCGCGCTCCCCGTGCAGCAGGCCCCGATGGGCGGCGTTACGCCACCGGAGCTCGTGTTCGAGGTGGCGCGCGCAGGTGGGCTGGGGACGCTCAACGCGTTCCATCAAGCGGCGGAGCTGTCGGAGCTGCTCGCCCGCGCGGACCCTACGTGGCCGGGCGCGATCGCCGTGAACGTGCTGATCCCCGTGCTGAACATGGAGACGCTCGAGATCGCCGCGAGCGCCGCGCGCGTCGTCGATTTCTTCTGGGGCGACCCCGACACGGATCTCGTGAAGCGCGCGCACGAAGGCGGCGCGCTCGCCTCGTGGCAGGTCGGATCGGCCGAGCGCGCGAAGATGGCCGTCGACGCCGGATGCGACGTCGTGATCGCGCAAGGGAGGGAGGCGGGCGGCCATCACGACGGTCGTCAGCCGCTCGCCCGCGTGCTCGATGAAACGTTGTCGAGCGTCGACGTTCCCGTGCTCGCAGCCGGAGGGATCGGCACCGCCGAGGACGTCCGTGACGCTCTGGCGCGCGGCCCCGCCGGGGTTCGATGCGGCACGCGATTCGTCGCGACCAGCGAGTCGCCGGTCCACCCGGCGTACAAGCAAGCGCTGGTGGATGCGCGTGCCGGCGACGCCGTGGAGTCCGATCGGTTCAGGATCGGCTGCCCCCTGTGCCCGTCGAACCACGGCGTGTTGCGCGCGTCGGTCGAGGCGGCGGAGCGGCTCGGCGATTCACCCATCACGACGTTCCGGACGCATGACGGACGGGAGATCGACATCCCTGCGTTCTTCAGCGGGCCGCCCATGAAGAGCTCGACGGGGCACGTCGAGGCGATGTGCATGTACGCGGGACGATCCGTGGAAGGGGTGCGCGCCGTTCTGCCCGCCGCAGACGTCGTCCGCGAGCTGGCGGGGGTTGCCGCGCCGCCTTGAGCATCGCGCCGCCCTTTCTTCTTCCGTCCGAAGATCGCCATGGAGTCGCAGGGACGATCGTCGAGGGGCTAATGTCCGCGTATGACGCTGCGACTTGGGATCGAGCTCGACTACACGTCCTTCGCCGACCGTGACGGCCTCGTGCGCATCGCGCGCGCGGCCGAGGATGCAGGCTTCGACACGATCTGGTGCCCCGAGGTCTACACCTACGACGCGTTCACCACGCTGACGCACATCGCGTGCAACACGACCACGATCCGGCTGGGCACCAACATCGCGCAGATCTACTCACGAACACCGGCGTTGCTCGCGACGACTGCCGCCTCGCTCGATCAGCTGAGCGGCGGACGCTTGGTGCTCGGGCTCGGCGCGAGCGGACCCCAAGTGATCGAGGGGTGGCACGGCGTTCCGTACGACCGTCCGGTCCAACGCACGCGGGAGATCATCGACATCGTTCGCATGGTGTGGTC
>JBHELL010000133.1:0-8057 GCA_046263075.1 Actinomycetota bacterium
CGCAACGCCGACGCGACCTCGGTCTGCGCGCGCACCTCGGGCAGCACGCACAGAACGCCACGGCCGCTCGATCCGACCGAGCCGCACAGATCGACGAGCCCCGTCGCATGCGTGCCTGCGCCGGGTCGCCACACGATCCCCTGGTGCGACGCAGGAAGATCGAATGGCGGCGGAACATGCTGCGGTGCGGGCGCAGGGTCGAACGCCGAGCCCTCTTCGGACGCCACGCGACCCGGCAACACCGCGGCGAGCGCCTCCCCGAGCGTCGAGAGGTAGCGCTCGCTCAGCCAGCGGGCGAGATCCACCAGCTCGAGGGGCAGACCGGGCCCCAGGACGGCCGCCACGTCGAGCGGGTTGTCCACATCGGGTTCATCGAGCAGCGCGACGACGACGGCTCTGCGATTCCTTCCGCGGAAGGGAACGCGGACGTGATCCCCGATCGATGCACCGGGGTGCGCGATGTAGGTGAACGCGCGATCGAGGTGCGACAGGCTCGGCTCGACGAGAACGGCCGATGCGAAGCCGGTCACGCCGTCCTAGATCGCGGCGCGGAGGTCGTCGACCTTGCTCGGGTGCTCCCACGTGAAGTCGGCGTCGTCACGGCCGAAGTGGCCGTAGGACGCCGTCTTCCGGTAGATCGGACGCCGCAGATCGAGGTCGCGGATGATCGCCGCGGGACGCAGGTCGAACACCTCGCGGATCGCGTTCTCGATCTTCTCTTCGTCGATCGTGCACGTGCCGAACGTCTGCGCGACGACCGACACCGGATGCGCAACGCCGATCGCGTACGCCACCTGTATCTCGCAGCGCGACGCGAAGCCTGCCGCCACGACGTTCTTCGCGACCCAACGCGCAGCGTACGCGGCCGAGCGGTCGACCTTCGTCGGGTCTTTGCCGCTGAACGCGCCGCCGCCGTGGCGCGCCATCCCTCCGTACGTGTCGACGATGATCTTCCGGCCCGTGAGACCGGTGTCTGCTTGCGCACCGCCGATCTCGAAGCGCCCGGTCGGGTTCACGAACAGGTTGTAGCCGTCGTACTCGAGCCCGATGTCCCGAAGGATCGGCTCGACGACGTGTTCTTTGATATCCGGCGCGAGCAACGTTTCGATATCGATCTCTTCTTGATGATGCGCCGAGACGACCACCGTCTGAACGCGGACCGGCTTGTCATCTTCGTACTCGACGGTCACCTGCGTCTTTCCGTCCGGTCGCAGGTACGGAACGAGACCGGCTTTGCGAACCTCGGCGAGCCGGTGCGCAAGACGGTGCGAGATGTGGATCGGCATCGGCATGAGTGCCGTCGTCTCGTTCGTCGCGTACCCGACCATCATCCCTTGGTCGCCTGCGCCTTGCGCGTCCAGGTCTTCGCTGCCCTGACCCATCCTGGCCTCGTACGCCTTGTCGACACCCATCGCGATATCGCCGGACTGCGGATGGATCGCGACGGCAACGCCGCAGGTCTGCCCGTCGAGCCCGTGTCGCGCGTTCACGTACCCGATGTCGGTTATCGTCGAGCGAACGATGTCTGGGATCTCGACGTACGTGTTCGTGGTGATCTCGCCTGCGACCACGACGAGCCCGCGCGTGACAAGCGTCTCGCACGCAACGCGTCCGTAGGGATCCTGGTCGAGGATCGAGTCGAGGATCGCGTCGGACACTTGGTCCGCAACTTTGTCGGGGTGTCCTTCGGTCACGGATTCGGACGTGTAGACCCATTCACGAGACATAGCGAGCTCCTTATCCCTGTTCGTGCGCGCGGAGGATGGCAACGATGCGATCGCATAACTCCCGCGCGACTTGCGACTTCGGCATCAGCGGCAACGCTTCTTCGGTGCCGTCGTTCCCGAGGATAACGACGCGATTCGTGTCGACCTCGAAACCCGCATCGGTCTCGCGGACATTGTTCAGCACGATCATGTCGAGGTTCTTCGCGGCGAGCTTCTTGCGTGCGCCTGCCAGATGGTCGTCGGTTTCGGCTGCGAAACCCACGATCAGCTGATGGGTCTTGCGCGCGCCGAGCTCGGCAGCGATGTCCGGGTTGAGGGCGAGCTCGATCGCCGGACCTGCATCGGCTTTCTTGATCTTGCGGTCCGAGACGTTGGCGACGCGGAAGTCGGAAACCGCGGCGGCCTTCACGACCACGTCGGTGTCGTCGAAGAGCTCGACGACTGCATCGCGCATCTCCTGCACCGTGCGCACATGGATCGCGTCCACTCTTTCCGGCACCGGCAAGGACGTGGGTGCCGTGACCAGCGTGACGCGCGCGCCGCGCATCGCCGCTTCGCGTGCGACGGCGTATCCCATCTTCCCGCTGGAGCGGTTGGTGATGTAGCGCACCGGGTCGATCGGTTCTTGCGTTCCGCCCGCCGTGACCACGAAGCGGACGCCGGCGAGATCGCGTCCGTGCGTCAGCGTCTCCGCGACCGCGCGCGCGATGTCTGAAGGTTCGGCGAGCCGTCCGACGCCTTCGTCTCCGCCGGCGAGCTCGCCCGATTCCGGCTCGACGATGGAGATGCCGCGCGTACGCAACGTTTCGACGTTGGTGCGCGTCGCGGGGTGCTCCCACATCTCCGTGTGCATCGCCGGCGCGACGACGACCGGACACGCGGCGGTGAGCAGCACGTTGGTCAGCAGATCGTCCGCGATCCCGTTCGCCATCTTGGCGATCGCGTTCGCGGTTGCCGGAGCGACGACCACGACGTCGGCTTCGCGCGCGAGCTTGACGTGCAAGACCGTGTGCTCTTCCTCGAATACGTTCGTGAAGACCGGCCGCTTGGTAAGCGACGCGAAAGTTAGAGTCCCGACGAAGCTGGTGGCGGAATCGGTCATGACAACTTGGACGCGCGCGCCGGCTTTACCGAGTGATCGGGCAAGCTCCACGGCTTTGTACGCGGCGATCCCGCCGCACACCCCCAACAGCACGCGGGCGCCTCGAAGAGGAGACGCCCAGCTGCTCGAGGAGTCGTTCGTCACTTGAAGCCTTCTTGGATCCGCTCGTATGCGACCTTCTGCTCGTGGATCTCCTCGAGCGCGATCGAGAGCGGCTTGCGACCGGGATCCGACGGCACGAGTGGCGGCACGAACTCCCCGATCCCTTCACCGAGCTGGGTGTAGTAGCTGTTGATCTGGCGCGCGCGCTTGGCGGCCATGATGACGAGGGTGTATTTCGAGTCGACTTGGTTCAAGAGGTCGTCGATCTTCGGTTCGATCAAGCTCACTGGGGCTCCTTCGGGGATACCGGGCCGGACCCGGCCTCGTATACCTCGATTATACGTGTGAGCTCGCCGACGGCCTTCACGAGGTCGTCGTTGACGAGGGAAACGTCGAACTCCGGGCGCGCGGCCAGCTCACGGCGCCCCTCCGCCAGGCGTCGCTCGAGGTCGCGTGGCGCCTCGGTCCCCCGGCCGCCGAGCCGCTCGGCGAGCGCCTCGTACGACGGCGGCTCGATGAAGACGAGGAGCGCGGCGGGGAAGGCTCGGCGGATCGAGCGCGCGCCCTGGATGTCGATCTCGAGCAGGACGGTCTTTCCCGCATGGAGCGCGTCCTGGACCGGCGCGCGCAGGGTCCCGTAGCGGTTCCCGTGGACGTGAGCCGTCTCGAGGAAAGCGCCGTCGCGCTCCAGCCGCTCGAACTCTTCCGCGGACACGAACCGGTAGTCGACACCGTCGCGCTCGGACCGCCTCGGCGCGCGCGTGGTCGCCGAAAGGCTCAACGCCAGATCGGGTCGCCTGCGGCGCGCGCCTGCGATAACCGTCGTCTTCCCGGCCCCCGAAGGAGCAGAGACGACGACGAGTCTTCCCGGCGCTCTTATTTCTCGGGGAACTGTTCGAGCAGCGCTTGCTTCTGCTTATCGCCGAGCCCGCGGACCCGCCGGGAGGTGGAGATGTCGAGCTGCTCCATGATCTTCTTGGCGCGGACCTTGCCGACGCCCGGAAGAGCCTCGAGCACCGCCGACACTTTCATCTTCCCGATGGTCTCGTCGCCGACCGTAGACAGCATCTGAGAGAGCGTGAGCGTGCCCGCCTTGAGCTTCTGCTTTATCTCCGCGCGCGCTCGACGAGCCTCTGCCGCCTTCTCGAGAGCCTGCTTGCGCTGCTCCTCCGTCAATTGAGGAAGCGGCATGTCTCTCCTCCTTCGAGCCGAAGCCGGAACGGGCGCGAGCATACCACGGGGGGCGGACGGAACCAACGTTTCCGCAGGTAGATGGCGCCGAGCTCAGACCTGGGGGGTTCTACGGGCCTGCGAGATACCGGCTGCCGGGGGCATCGAGCGGCTGCCCCTGAGCGCAGAGCGGACACTCGGCCGGATCCCAATCGCGTCCCTCGATCTTGAGGAGCGACACGACCTTGAACGGCGGGGGCTCCATCGATCGGTCCGCGAGCACCGCGACACCGGTCAGCTCGGCGCCCATCTCTTCGATCAGGCGAACAACCTCGCCCGCCGAGCCCCCCGTCGTGACGATGTCTTCGACGACGAGCACGCGCTCACCGATGCCGAGCGTCTGACCGCGGCGGAGCCGCATCGTCGACTCGTCGCGCTCGGTGAAGACGAAGCGCGTGTCGGCGGAGTATGCGACGAGCCCTCCGAGCAGGATCGCACCGACCGCGGGGCTGGCAACGACGTCGAAGGAACCCGCCGGGAACTGCTTGCACATGGCCTCGGCGAGACGCGCGGTCAGCTTCGGGTACTCGAACAGGCGCTGCTTCTGGAGATAGAAGTCGCTGTGCCGCCCGCTCGACAGCTGGAAGTGACCTGTCTCCAGGACACCGTACGTCTTGAACGCTTCGAGGACTTCGTCCTGATTCATCGCAGCTCCTCCAGGATCGCTTCTGCGGCCCCTCGCGGGTCGGGCGCGCGCGTTATCGGTCGGCCGATCACCAAGCGATCCGCTCCGTTCTCGATGGCTTGTCTCGGCGTCAGCATCCGTGCCTGATCGTCCGTGTCGCTGCCGGCCGGACGGACACCGGGTGTGACGATGAGGAACGGCTGGGGGCACACGCGCCTCACCAGCTCGATATCCGGCGGCGCGCATACGACCCCGTCGCATCCGGATGCGAACGCAAGCTCGGCGAGCAGTGGAACCGCTTCATTCGCCGGCGGAAGGCTCAGCTCCTTGAGCTGCGCGTCGTCGAGGCTCGTCAGGATCGTCACGGCAAGTATCTTCTCATCGCGCTTCGCATCGTTCGCAGCTTCGAGCATCGCACGTCCCCCGAGCGCATGCACGGTGAGAAGCTCAACGTTCAGGCTCCTCACAGAAGACACCGCGCGCGCGACGGTCGTCGGGATGTCGTGCATCTTGAGGTCGAGCATGACTCGGTGGTCTTTGCAGGCTGCGACGGCGTCGGGTCCGTGCGCGGTGAACAGCTCGAGACCGACTTTCAGCCCACCGACAGAATCGCCGAGCTGCTCCGCCAACGCGACCGCATCTTCCAGCGCAGGCACATCGAGCGCGACGATGACCGGGTTCATCCGAGTTTCACCCGGCCCCTGATCTCGTCGAGGTTCTTGATTCCGCGCGCATCGCAGTACTCGGCGATGCCCCGCGCGACCTTCTCGGTCGCCTTCGGGTCGACGAAGTTCGCAGTCCCGACCGCGACCGCCGTTGCACCTGCGAGGATGAGCTCGATCGCGTCGTCTCCGTCGCGGACCCCGCCCATCCCGACGATCGGAACGTCGGGAAGCGCTTGGTGAACCTGCCACACGCACCGAACGGCGATCGGCTTGATGGCCGGTCCGCTCAACCCGCCCGTCCCCGTCGACAATTTCGGCTGTTGCGTCGCGACGTCGATCGCCATACCGAGCGTCGTGTTGATCAGGCTCAACCCGTCGGCGCCGGCGTGCACGACCGCCGCAGCGATCGTCACGATGTCGGTGACGTCTGGAGATAGCTTCACGAACAGGGGGAGACTCGACGACTCTTTGCACGCGCGCGTGACTTCGGCGGCGCGGTCTGCGGAGAGCGCGAACATGAAGCCGCGGTCTTCGAGGTTGGGACACGACAGGTTCATCTCGATCGCGACGAGCCCCGGCGCGCCCTGCAGCGCGCGCACACACTCGACGTAGTCCTCGATCGAATGTCCGCCGACGCTCGCGATCGCAGGGATCTCGCGTTCGAACAACCAGGCGAGATCGCCGTCGCGGAAGGCTTCAACGCCGGGGTTCTGGAGCCCGATCGCGTTCAGCATCCCGGCGGCGGTTTCCGCCCCGCGCGGCGGGGCGATCCCGAGACGCGGCTGCGGCGTGACGGTCTTGCACACGACGGCGCCGAGCTGCTTCAGGTCGATGAACCTGCTCATCTCCTGACCGGACCCGAAGCAGCCGCTCGCCGTCGTGACCGGCGAACGGAGACGAACACCTGCGAGATCGATCGACAGGTCTACGCCCACGCGACGTTCGCCGCCTTGAAGACGGGGCCTTCCGTGCACGAACGGAGGTGCTTCCTCGAGCCGTTCGCGTGCACCGGCAGAACGCAGGTCCAGCACACGCCGATCCCGCATGCCATGAACTCCTCGACCGCGAGCTGCGCCGGAACCGACTTCGCGGTCTCCGACACCGCGCGCAGCATCGGCATCGTCCCGCATGCGAAGATCGTTCCGATCTCGTGTGCCTCGATCACGCGCTGCATGACGTCGGTTACGAACCCGCGCGCGCCGGCAGAGCCGTCGTCGGTCGTCAGCTCGACGCTCGCGCAGCTCGTCCGCAACGCGTCGTCGACGAACAGCCGAGCCGCCGTGCGCGCGCCGAGGATCGCGTGAACGCGGCGGCCGCGCGCCGCGAGCTGCTCGGCGAGGAAGGAGAGCGCGGCGCTGCCGTACCCGCCTCCGACGACGAGGTCCGGGCTCGACGTTTGCGGAACTTCGAACCCATGTCCGAGGGGCCCGACGACGTCGAGCCGGTCCCCGGCCGCTCGCCCGGCGAGCCAGCCGGTCCCCGGACCGATCGCGTCGAATGCGATGGCGATGTCGCCGGTCGATGGATCGGCGCGATAGACGCTGAACGGCCTGCGCAAGAACCGGTCGGTGGCGACGTTTACGAATTGGCCGGGGCGCGCGCCTCTCGCGATGTCGAAGTCGCGGAACGTCAGTACGTGATAGTCGCCCATCCGGGTCGAGCCGACGACGGGCGCGCTCACCGCGATGGGGATCATCGCGCGTGATACTCCTGCAGCGGCAGGACCGTCGTGGCGCGCGAGCGCATGTCGTCGATCGCTTGGACGGCAGCTTGCAAGGCCGACAGCGTCGTCACTTGCGGGATGCCGTAACGGACGGCTGCGGTGCGGATGTAGTCGCCGTCCTTGCGCGGGCCGCCGCCGCTCGGCGTGTTGATGACGAGGTCCACCGACCGGCGCGCGATCAGATCCCCCACGTGCGGCGAACCTTCCCCCACCTTCGCGATCGTGCCGGCCTCGATGCCGTTGCGCCGCAGCATCTCGGCCGTACCCTCCGTGGCGAGGATCTCGAACCCGAGCTGGGCCAGGCGCTTTATGGGCAGCACGACCGCGCGCTTATCCGAGTCGCGCACGCTTACGAAGACCGTCCCGTGGTCCAGCAGCCGTGCGTCGGCGCCTTCTTCAGCTTTGGCGAACGCGTTGCCGAAGGACCGGTCGATACCCATGACCTCTCCGGTCGATTTCATCTCCGGTCCGAGCAAAGTGTCGACCCCGGGAAAGCGGCTGAACGGCAGCACGGCTTCCTTCACCGCGACGTGGTTGGTCTCCGGCGGCAGCTCGCCTTCCGGGATGATCGACGACGCGCGCAGATCGCCGAGGGTCTTGCCGGCCATCACGAGAGCCGCGGCCTTCGCCAGCTGCACGCCTGTGGCTTTGCTGACGAAGGGAACCGTACGGCTCGCGCGGGGGTTCGCTTCGAGCACGTAGATCTGTCCCGCACGAACCGCGAACTGGATGTTGATCAAACCTTTCACACCGAGCGCGAGAGCCATCCGTTTCGTCGCCTCGACGATCTGTCGGGTTTGCGCCTGCGAAAGCGTGTGCGGCGGAAGGACGCACGCCGAGTCGCCGGAGTGGATCCCCGCTTCCTCGATGTGCTCCATGATGC
>JBHELL010000134.1:0-6775 GCA_046263075.1 Actinomycetota bacterium
GCATACGTGATGCTGTTCCTGGTCGCGACCGGCGAGTCGAGCGCGTTCCTCGGGCTCGTCGTCCCCGGCGAAACGTTCGCTATCCTCGCCGGGGTCCTCGCGCAGCGAGGAAGCCTGAGCGTTCAGTGGCTGATCGTCGCCGCGATCATCGGGGCCATCCTCGGCGACTCGATCGGGTTCGCCATCGGGCGCTACTTCGACCGGCATCGCGATGCGAAGCTGTTGCGTAAGCTCTGGACGCCCGAGCGTGAGAAGCGGGTCGGGAAGTGGTTCGACGCGCACGGCGGCGTGACGATCTTCATCGGCCGCTTCATCGGGTTCTTGCGCCCGCTCGGGCCGTTCTTCGCAGGTGCCACGGGGATGCGCTTCCACACGTTCATCGCGTTCGACGCGCCCGCGGGACTGCTGTGGGGAACGGGATCGGTCCTGCTCGGCTACTTCGTGGGGACCGCCGCGGATACAGCCCTGCACTCGATCGGACGATGGGCGACGATCGGGATCGGTGCCGCCGTGATCGTCGGGTACATCATCTACCGGATCCGCAAGAAGCGGACGATCACCCGATGATGTCTCCCAGGTCGGAGTTGCCCTCGTCGAACCCTTTCGCCGCAACCGCGTCGGCGAAGGGCGAGCCGCTTACGGGACGCAGGATGTATAAGCCGCTACGGATGTCCGTCATGTAGATCAGTCCGCCGCGGATCACCGGGTACGACCACGACTCGACGTTCCATTGCGAGAGCGGCGCGTTGCCGAGGCCGCGCCGCAGGGGCGGCCCGACGATGTCGGTTTGGTAGCGCACGGTGGAGAGCGGAACCGGAACGAACGATGCGACCTCCGCCGGGGCCTCCGGATGCGAGACGTCTACGACACGAAGGCCGCCGCCGTACCACGTCGTAACGACGAAGTTTCCGAGCAGCGTTTGGTTGTGCATAGTGAACGTGCCGTCGACGATCTTGCCGCTCGGCGTCGTGATGTCGGTAAACATCCCGGTCGACGTGTCGCAGTGCGACGGATCGTTCTCAGCGAGGCCGAAGTGGCCGACCTCATGCGGCGACTCGGTGAGGGATCCCAGGGTGACGATGCGCATGTGACCGTACGGGCAACCGTCGATACCGCCGTACACCTCGTCCCCGACGACGGCGTACTCCTTGCCGGGGATCTTCACCGCGCTGTGCGTGTTACCGAAGTCCGGCGGCGAGTAGTCGTATGGCGTGCTCGCTTCACCGATCAGCTTGATAACCGGCGCGGGAGACGCCGCGGCGAGATCCGAGGTGTCGACGACCAGGAATCCGCCGTCCCAATAGGAAAGGAGCGCGCGCGTCCCGTCCGGCGTGAGCGAGATCGAATGCGCGTAGTTCCCGAGATACGTGTTGCCCGCCTCTTCGAGGCTCACCGGCGGCTGGGCGGCATCGAACGAGGTGATCAGCCGAGGGAGCGATGGGTCCGACGCGTCGACCACGAGGAGGTTCGGCGGCTCGAGCGGCACGGTGATGAACGCGAGCATGCGGGGATGGGTCGGCGACGGCCAGTGGCTGTGATCGGGGTCGACCCACAGGTAGAACTCGTGCGGACGATCGGCGAGCAGGTCGTACCGGCTCGGCAACGCGACCGTCTGCGGTCCGACGGACACCGACCCGAAGGGGATCGGGTGTCGGCAGTCGGTGGCATCGAAGAACCGAAGCGTGTTCAGCTGCTGGTCGCCGCGGTTCGTGAGCGAGTTGGAGAACGTGAGGACGGCCAGCATCTTGAAGCCGGGCAGGTCGACGGCGCGCAGCTCGCGCGGCGTCGCGCCGGCCGTCGTGGTGCCAGCGACCGAACCGACGATCGTGTAGCGGCTCGGCGATGCAGGATCGACGTCGACGATCTGCACGCCGCGCGATCCCGTGTAGTCATGCCAGCGCCCGACATATGCGCAGGTGCCGACCAGCGCAACCGCGCCGTTGTTGCCGAGCCCGTCGGTCGTCAGCCCGGCAGCCTTCATCGGGACGTGCGCGACGACCTCGAAGCCGTTCGTGTACCCATCGATGGTGCACCCTGGGACATTCGCATTCGGGACGGGGCCGTTCTCCCCGACACAGGCGGCCGGCACACCCGCGACGTCCGTCCCGCCGGTCGCGCGCGCCTGGACCACGGCAGAGAAGGCGACGGCGAGGATGGAACCGGCGACGAGCCATGAACGTGCGCGCATGACGGCACTTTCGACGCCACGGCCTGGGTTCCTGCTTGGAACCCGCGTAAGGCGGGAACGATCCCCGCATGATGGCGTTCGGGCTCCTCGCTCCCCTTCTGCTGTTCGGAGTGCTCTGCCTCGCGGCGTGGCTGGAGGCACGCATCGTCGACCCCCTCGAGCGGTCGCGGATGATCCGGCTCGCGCTGGAGATGCGGACGCCCGACGACGTCGAGCTTGAAGTCGCGCGCCTGCTGCGACCGGTCGACCGGCCTCGGCCCGTCCGGCACTGATTCCCGGCGTCACGGGCTGGGTACGTGCTCCGGCAGACATGGCGCGCGCACAACGACAGGCCGACGAACCGACTATCGCAGGGATCGAGCTGCCGCGCGGAGCGGAGTTGCGCGCGGTGTTGCTGTTCGCCACGGTCCTCGGCCTCGACCACGCGGACCGGGGAACCCTCGGCGCGATCGCGCCGAACCTGAAGCGCGCGTTCCACCTCGGCAACACACAGCTCGGCATCCTTGCCGCAGCGTTCAGCGTCGTGGCCGCACTCGCGTCGCTACCGGTCGGCATGCTGACGGATCGCATCAAACGGACGACCCTGCTGTCGTCGATCATCGCGCTGTGGAGCCTTGTGATGCTGATCGCGGGCGCATCGGTTGGATTCGCGATGCTCTTCGTCGCGCAGATGCTGCTCGGCGTCGCAACCGCGGGAGGACAACCGATCATCGCTTCGTTGACCGGCGACATGTTCTCCCCCGGCCGCCGCGGTCGCATGCTCGGGATCATCGAGAGCGGTGAGCTAGCCGGGACGGGGCTCGGCATCGTCATCGCCGGCCTGATCGCATCCGCGCTCGGATGGCGATACGCGTTCTGGCTCCTTGCGATCCCCGGTGCGTTCGTGGCGACCGCGATGTGGAAGATGCGCGAACCTCGGCGTCGCCGCTCCGGCTTCTCGCCGAAGAAGGACGAGAAAGCCACGAAGTCCGCCGCAGATCGCGTCTTGCTCCGTGAGACGAAGCGGGATCCGGACATCGTCCCGCATGAGCGCAACATCCTCGACGGCGATCAAACGGATCTTCCACTGTGGGATGCCGTTCGCTACGTGTTCCGCGTGAAGACGAACCTGGTCGTGATGCTCGCCGGCGCATTCGGCAACTTCTTCTTCGCGATCATCCGCACGTTCGGCGTTCTGTTCTTCGTCCGTCAGTACCACCTGTCGACCGGACGCGCGGCGCTGTTCGTCCCTGTGATGGCGATCGGTGCATTCGTCGGCGTGCTGTACGGCGGACGCATCGGGGATAGCCTCATAGAGCGGAAGATCCTTTCCGGACGGATCATCGTCGGCGGCGTCAGCTTCATCGCCGCGGGGCTCGTGCTCCTTCCCATCATGCTGTTGCACTCGATCTGGCTTGCGCTGCCTTTCTTCATCCTCGGCGGGATGCTCTTGAGCGCCCCCAACCCGCCGCTCGACGCGGTACGGCTCGACGTGATCCATCCGCATCTCTGGGGTCGAGCCGAAGCCATGCGCACCATCGTGCGGGCGGGGGCCGAAGCGCTGGCGCCGCTGATCTTCGGCGTCATGTCCGACACCATCGCAGGGGGAGGCGACCGCGGGCTACAGATCACGATGCTGCTGATGCTCCCGGCACTCGTCGTCACCGGGATGGCCATCCTGATCGCGATGCGGTACTACGCATCCGACGTCGCGACGGTCACGGCTTCGGACGCGTAAGCCCGAGCCGGCGAAGTATCCTCGCCGGCGTGGATATCGACCGTGCTGCTTTCGACCGGCTGCAGCGGAAGCTCGTGCCGCTGTGGACGTCGATGGCTCGGCTTACCCCGGACGAGCAGACAATCGTCGTCGTGCCGTCGCTTAGCCTCGAGCTGCCGCCGGGCCTGGGACCCATTCTGCACCTATACGAAGAGCGCTACTTGTTCATGCTCTTGCTGTTGCGTCAGCCGCGAGCGCGCGTCGTGCTCGTGACATCGCAGCCGATCGACGAGCAGATCATCGACTACTACCTGTCGCTGATGCCCGGCGTCATCCCGTCGCACGCGCGCGAGCGGCTCGTCACCATTGCGGCGAACGACCCGGGCGAGGAGCCGCTGTCGAAGAAGATCCTCGACCGGCCGGACCTGTTGCGCGCGATCGCCGGGCACGTCCCCGATACGTCGCGCGCGCACCTCGTCCCGTACGTCACGACGGAGCTGGAGCAGGAGCTGGCGATGCGGCTCGACATCCCGATGTACGGCTGCGATCCGGCGCTTTCACGGTTGGGGAGGAAGAGCGGTGCGCGCGCGCTATTCGCGGAGACCGGAGTTCCCCATCCGCGCGGCACCGAAGACGTGCGGACGCTCGACGACGTCGTCGACGCGCTCGCCCGGCTCGTCGCAGAAGCGCCGGCCTTACGTCACGCGATCGTCAAACACAACGACGGCGTGTCCGGGCTCGGCAACGCCACGGTGGAGCTCGAAGGAGCGGGAACGGACCGCGCGCAGCTCGCCGAGCGCGTGCGGCGCGCGCACATCCCCGCCGGCACCTGGGACGACTACATGGCGACCCTCGCGCGCGAAGGCGGCATCGTCGAGGAACGGCTCGAAGGCGCGCGCATCACGAGCCCAAGCGTGCAGCTGCGTGTCACGCCGCTCGGCGACCTGGAAGTGTTATCGACTCACGATCAGCTGCTCGGCGGCGACGACGGTCAGATCTACGAAGGGTGCGTCTTCCCGGCCGAGACGGCGTACGCGCGCGCGATCACAGAGCAGGCGCTGAAGGTCGGCGCGCGCCTCACGAAGGAAGGCGTGCTCGGCCGGTTCGCGCTTGACTTCGTCGTCGTGGACGACGAGCCGTTCGCCATCGAGCTGAACCTTCGCAAGGGCGGCACAACGCACCCGTACCTGACGTTGCAGTTCTTGACGGACGGCGTCTACGACGCGGTATCCGGCATCTTCCGGACGCCGGCCGGCGGCGAACGGTTCCTGATCGCGAGCGATCACGTGTCCGACCCTTCGTACAAGGGGAAGACGGTGGCCGACCTCTTCGACGTCGTCGTCCGTGAAGGCCTGCACTTCGATCAATCGCGCCAGACCGGTGTGGTTCTCCATTCGATGAGCGGAGTCACCGAGCACGCGCGCCTTGGACTCACGGCCGTCGCCGAGTCGCGCGCCCGCGCGGCCGAGCTGTTCGCGCGCGCGCGCGACGCATTGCGTTCCTGAGCGTTACTCGCCGAGCCGCTGCTGCACGACACGCTTTGCGAGCACTTGCGTGTACACCGACCGGCCGCCGGTTTGGTTGGCGACCCAGATGCCGGACGACTGCGCCGACTGATCGTTCGTGTAGGAGACGTGTCCGAATCCCTTCGGATCGACGGCGAGATCGATGAAATCGAGCAGGTCTCTGTTGCTGCTGGGGAACACGCAGAAGATCCCGAGGACACACACGTCGCCGGTGTGGATCGGGGACGGCGTCGCACGCACGACCGACCAATGCGGATGACCAGATGTCAGGTCGAGCGCTTGCGCGAAGTACAGGTACCAGCGCGCGTCCGGGACACCGCCCGGCAGCGGCTTCCCGTACGGCAATGTCGGGATCACGCTGGACGTTGCGATATATGCGACGTCGACCTTTCCAGGATCACCGACCGCGATCGCCGGGAAGAAATGCGTCCCTCGGTCGGCGTTCACCTTGTACGGCGCGCCGGTTCCGTCGGACTTTCCGTTCCACGTCGTCCCGTTGTCGAACGACGCCATCACGTACATGTCCCACTCACCGTTCAGGTTCTGAGCGAACGCGACGTAGGGGTTCCCGCGATCGTCGAGCGTCAGGTCGGCGAACAACGCGGACGCGTCGTGGCCGATCCCGCCGTCGTAGACGAGCTGATCCGTCCACGTCGAGCCCTGATCATCCGACCACCCGACCCAGACCGTGTGGAAGGTCTCGAGTTGCGTGATATTGCAGCCCATCACCGTGCTCATCACGGGGTCCGCCGCGAGCCACGCGACGTACACACGTCCGGCATGCGGTCCGCTCTGCACGACACGCAACCCGCCGGGGATCGTGTCGCAGAAGGAATATGCCTCGGCGACCGGCGACGAGATCGCGTCCGTCGGAACGGCGAACGTCTTTCCGCCGTCGCTCGAGTGCGCGACCCAGATCTGGCTCGGCACGAAATCGTGATACGCCATGTAGACGTCGGCGCTGTCCGTCGTGTGATGCGGTGCGATGTATGCGTCGGTCCATTGACGGTCGACGAAGAAGGGGTTGTTCGTGGTGTTGCTTCCGAACACGGGTCCGGCCCCACGCACCCAATGACGGCCGTCGTCCTTCGACTTGTACAGATCCGCTTGCAATGAATCCGGAGGCGCGACGAGCACGTTCAGGTTGCTCTGATAGATCGCGCCCGACGAGTCGACGTTCACAGTCGTGTCGCCGCTCTGCTCGTCGGCGTGGGCGCCGGCAACCCACGTACTCCCGCCGTTCGTCGAGCGATAGAACTCGACGGCATCGCCCGGATAGGAGACGTACAACTCGCCTTTGCGCGAGATCGCGATCGACGGTTCGCCGCCGCCGTTCTTCGGTGCAACCTTCGCAAGGGACAGTGC
>JBHELL010000135.1:0-2889 GCA_046263075.1 Actinomycetota bacterium
GGATGTCGTAGAGGATGACCGGCAGGTCGACGGCACCCGCGATCGCGCGGAAATGGGCGAGCAGGCCCGACTGCGGCGGCCGGGAGCAGTAGGGAGTCACGAGCAGCAAGCCGTTCGCGCCGGCGTCGCGCGCCATCTTCGACAGATGGATCGACTCGGCCGTGTCGTAGGTGCCCGTCCCTGCGATCACGTCTGCGCTCCCGCCGACGGCCTCCACGACTACTTCGAGCAACGCGCGCTTCTCGTCGAACGACAACGTCGGCGATTCACCCGTCGACCCGCACACGACGATCCCGTCCGAGCCGTTCGCGACGAGGTGCACGGCGAGCTCCTTCGCGCGCGCCGCGTCCAATGCGCCGTCGCGCGTGAACGGAGTCACCATCGCCGTCAGGACCCGACCGAACATCGCCGCCTCCTTGCCGCTTCGATCGAAAGGATAACCGCGCGCAGCTTGCGTTGATACGACATACACAGACCAGGACAAACCTACACTAACCGGGCTTCATCACGAAGCGCGCAACGGTTCTGTAAGACGCGGAAGCCACGCGATACGACACTTGCGACGGCGCAAGAACATGCCGTTTCCCTGCGGAAATACAGTCGTTGACTGAGTGTACGTGCGTGTGTCACACCTTATTGCCGCTTTGGGTCAAAGAAAGATCGACGTCGCGCAGTAAATGCGTTGTGCGTAGCAGGGAACCGCTCGCCCGACAACGAATCATCGCGGCGAGGAGGAGATGCGAATGATCACCTGGGTACTAGCGGAAGAGCCGACGCAAGAGGTGGCGATCGCCATCGAGATCGTCGAAGCTCGTCTTGGTTCCACCGAAGAAGTCATGTGGGTCTGCCCGACCGACGTCGTCGAACGAGTTACCGAACTCTAGTTTTTGCCTTCAGAGCGGAGAGCCTTGCGCTTCCGCTCTGCGCGGCGCTCAGCTTCGAGTCGCTCAAGATCCACTTCGCTCGTATCCACGAAACTCATCATCGCGGCCACCGCGCGATGTCCCGCAACCTCAGCGATCTGACGATGCATCTCGTGCGCGATCGCTCGGTATGACGGGTGTCCTTGCGGTGAAGACCGCAGCTCGATCAGGTGCATCGCCTCGCGCGCATTCATCTGCATCACGAATCTGATCCTGTACGCCATGCACACCGCGTACTGCGCTTGCACCGGCATCTCTGGGGCGACGCGCGCCCACAACTCGGCGCTCCGCTGCATCGATCGGACATAGACGTGGTCGAGCCCCAATCGCGCGATGTCCGCCGGCATCTCGTACCCGTGGCGAGGCGTGAGATCCTGCCACTCGATCGTCAGCATCCTGTGCCGTTGCAGGTCGCGGAACGCGCCGTAATCCGCGAGCACATCGAAGCGGTACGGGATCGTCTCGAGCGCGCGCCCCGGCCGGTGCCGGCGATTCGTCCGATCCCCCACGTACGCGCGCACCATGCGCGCGCGATCGTCGTCGCTCATCTTGCGCGCGATCGCGCGTAGTTGATCGTCGGGAAGATCGCTCGACGCATACAGCATCGCCGCGACGAGCTTCTCGTCCGCGTCGGGATCCCAGTCGATGAGCGACACCGTCGGCCTCGGCTCCGGCTCCTCTTCTGCAAGCAGAGATCGAGTGACTTCTCGAACGTTCTCGCGGGTATTCCGCAGGTACTCTCCCCACACGCCACCTCGGTCGGGCTGGTCGACGCGCTGGAGGAAGACGGGGATCACCTCGTTCAGCTCGTCCAGGGCCGACTCGGCGACCGCGCGCGCTTCGGCGAGCGGCGATGCGCGCAGGCGTAACAACAGCTGTTCGAACGCTTGCCCGGTCGCATAGATCCCGGTGTTCGACACCGTCGCCGCCGGGAGCATCCCGCGCAACGCGTCGAGCGCCTTGGCGCGGATCGTCTGCTTGTAGACGAAGTCGGTGTCCTCGGGCTGCTTCGGGAACATCTCGGAATAACCGGCGATCGCGCGCGGGAGCACCTCGCGATACGCGTCGAACAGAGCGTCCATCGTAGCGACGTATGCCTCGGCATCCCGAGACGCCATGATGTCCGGCTCCCGGTAGTACCGGTATGCACCGCCCGGTCTGTCGTCGTAGGGAACGTAACGCGTCGACTGCTCCAGATACGCGGCGAGCCGTCCCCATTCGAGCTGCTTCGTCAAGATGTTGCTGCCTTGCTCGACGGCGAGGTGCGCACCGCCGAGCTGCGCGACAGAGTCGTCGCCGAACTCGATGAAGATGCGGTCGTAGAGCTCGGATGCGCGCGTGGCTCCGATGTCGGCGACTTCGGAGAAGTCTTCGCCGCGGTAGAACTCGTCCAGGAACAAGCGTCGCAGCGACTTGCCGGTGCGCGAGTACCGCGCGAACAGCGCGCCCTTCACGATCTCTGGAAGGTTCTTCAGCGCGAATACCGGCTTGTCCGCATTCGTGAAGTACCGCGAAATGATCGCGCGCTCGTCGGCCGTGAACGGCTCGACGATGTACGGGTGTGTCATGCGCGCGATGCTAACACGGCCTAATGACACATCCGTTCGGGACGAATCGGATGGAGCACATCACCAGGGTTGCTATGGCCACCGCGGGAAAGACAAGAGATATATGGGGGACGCCGAGGAACGCATGAACGTCGTCGCACGCGACGAAGGTGACACAGGGCTTCTGCTTCGTCGCGAAACCGTACGAGCGTTGTCACGAGAGCATCAGGATCTCGTGCTCTCGTTGCGCGCGCTTTCGGCGATCCTTCGCGAGCCACAAAGCAACGACGAGGAGAGTGAGGCGATCCTCGCCCGCATCCTCGAAGCCGAGCTGAATCAGATATCGGTGCTCGACGGCGAGCTCCTCTCCGCGTTGCGACTGGAGCTGGGCGATCCCGGTGCCGTGCGTGAGCTGGATC
>JBHELL010000136.1:0-7543 GCA_046263075.1 Actinomycetota bacterium
GAATAGTCGCGTATGCCCGTGCGTGGGTTACGAACCGAGATCACTGCGCGATCCCTTCGTCGATCAGTCGCTGCAGCGCCGCTCGATGCGCGTCCATCGGTGTCGCCGTCCCGTCTGCGAGCTGGTTGGGCCGGTGGATCACCGTGTTCGCGTAGATCGATGCATACGCGTCGAGCCGCTGCCGCGCGAGCAGGTTGCCCATCCCCGGCCGCCTGCGCGCGCGCCGCGATACGCCGAGGTCGAGCTCGGCGAAGGCGACCATCGACTCTCCGGGTCCGGCTTCCACGAGCACGCGCCCTTCGAAGTCGACGATCTGCGATCCGCCGTCCGTCGATGCGCCGGGGATGGGCGACCCGTGGATCCCGCCCGAGTTGGCGGAAACGACGTACGCGAGGTTCTCGAGCGCGCGCGCGCGCTTCGCGACATCTTTGACCGTCACGAGCGGCGATCCGACTTCCGACGACGAATGCAGGAACACCTCAGCGCCGCGAAGCGCCAACGCGCGCGCGAGCTCGGGGAACAGGATCTCGTCCGATGCGATGCACGCGAGCGTCCCGATCTCCGTGCGAGCCACCGGTAGCAGCCCGTCGATCCCGTACAGCTCGAGGTACCGGTCGAGCACGTCGTGCGGGCTCGGCGTCATGACCGAATTGATGCGCCGGTACCGAAGCACGGCCTTGCCCCCGGGGTCGATGACGAACGAGGTCTGGAAGTACAGCGCCGCGAAGTTCGGGTCGCGCCCGTAGACGTTGCCGGACAAGAAGATCCCGTTGTCGTGCGCGATCGCAGCGAGCGCGTCGTACTCGGCTCCGTCCGGATCGATGGCCGCCTTGTCTCGCCATGCGGGTATCGGATCGCCGACGGGGTGGCCGGTGAGGAAGTACTCGGGGAGCACCACGAGTTTGCAGTCCCGGCCGATGAACGCCACGCTCGCGCGGACCTGCTCGGCGAGCCGCGCCAGTGTCTCGCGCATCATCGCGCGCGCCTCGTCGTGCCCGGCAGCTTTGTTCACGGCTCGGCATCGCGCCTGCAAGGCGAGCGCCCGATACGCGGGTGCTGTGTCCATCTGGCGAGGATCCCCCAAACCTGTAACGCTGTTCCGTCATATGGAACACGATGCGAAGGGTCGGGAGCAACCGCTCCGGCTGGTCGTCGACGCAGGCATCGCGTGGCTGACACTCGAGCGGCCGCGCGCGATGAATGCGATCGACGAGCCGATGCTCGCCGAGCTGCCGCGGGCGCTCGACCAGATCGCGTCTGATCCGGCGGTGAAAGCCGCGGTGGTGACCGGAGCCGGCGATGCGTTCTGCGTCGGGCTCGACATCGGATTGCTCGGACGCGCCTTCGCGGACCACGCGTATTTCCGCGACGTCCTGGAACGTCTGAAAGAGATCTTGCTCACGATCGAAGGGCTTCCCGTCCCCGTGATCGCTGCCGTCAACGGCATCGCGCGCGCGGGCGGGTTCGAGCTGCTGCTGGCGTGCGATCTCGTTCTCGTCGCGGAGGAGGCGCGGCTCGGCGATACGCATCTCGCATACGGCATCGTGCCCGGCGGAGGAGCCGCCGCGCGCGCGCCCCGCAAGCTCGGACCGCAACGCGCGCGCGAGCTGCTGCTCACCGGCCGGTGGATGTCGGGCATCGAGTCGGTGGAGGCGGGGCTCGCGTTGCGAGCCGTGCCGCGAGTCCGGCTCGACGGTGAAGCGCGCGCGCTTGCGTCGAGCTTCGTTCCGCTATCGCGATCTGCGCTGGCGCACACGAAGGCTGCCGTCCTCGAGGGAGAGTCGCTTCCGTTGCGCCCTGCGCTCGACACCGAGACCGAACGGTTCATGCGTCACCTCGCCTCACCGGGAAGCGAGGAGGGGTACCGCGCATTCGTCGAGCGACGCGAACCCCGGTGGCCGTGAGCTTCGAAGCCTTCACGCCCGGAGCGAGCTTCGATTCGCCGGAGCGGCTCGTCGACGACGCGATGATCCGAGACGCGGTCCGGCTCGGCGGTTATACGCATCCGCTCTTCACCGACCCGGCGTACGCGGCGCGGTCGGCTCTCGGCGCGCGGCCCCTTCCCGGTGAGGCGGTGCTGCTTCTGATGGGCGGACTCGCCGAACAGACCGAGCGCTTCGGCGAGGACGTGATCGCGCTCACCGGCTTCGACGATGTGCGCTTCCACCGGCCGGTGGTCGCCGGCGACGTCGTGAAGCTTCGCGTCGAGGTGGCCGAGCGAACCGAGCCGGAGCCCGGGCGCGGCGCCGTCGCCATGCGATGGACGTTCGCGCGCGCGGACGGCACCGTCGTGTGCACCGCGATCGCCCGGATGCTGTTCGCGCGTTGACGGTCGCGCACCGATTGCCTACCGTTCAGCGGAACATCGTTTCGGGAGGCGGAACACGCGTCTGAGCTACGCGCCGTGGGGCGCGACCATCGAAGAGCAAGCCGACGCCGCGGCGCGCGCCGAAGCTGCAGGGTTCTCGCACGCGTGGGTGTCGGAGCTACATCGAAGCGCGTTCGTCCCGGCAGCGGCCATCGCCGCGCGCACGTCGACCATCGGCGTCGGGACGGCGATCGCCCTGGCGTTCGTCCGGAGCCCGATGACGACCGCCCTCAGCGCGCTCGACCTCGACGAGATGAGCGGCGGCCGCTTCATCCTCGGCATCGGGAGCGGCGTGCAGCGGTTGAACGAAGACTGGCACAACGCGCGCTTCGGGAAGGCGGTGCCGCATCTGCGGGAGACGATCCGCGGGATCCGCCGGGTCGTCGCGGAAGCGCGCGAAGGGAAGCCGATCGACGAGCCGGGCGACTTCGAGCCGCTCCGCATCCGCGGCTGGCAGCGCCCGTTCGCGCAGCCGCGCGCCGAGATCCCCATATACGTCGCGGCCGTCGGGGATCTGATGACGCGACTCGCGGGTGAGTGCGGCGACGGCTGGATCGGGCACGAGCTCGGCTCGCCCGCCTATCTGAAGCAGCACCTGTTGCCGAACATCGAAGAAGGCATTCGCCGAGCCGGGCGCGCGCGCGCAGGTTTCGACGTCGTGGCGTCCGCTGTGTGCGCGGTCGACGACGACGCGCGGCAAGCGAAGCGGTGGGCGGCGGGGCTCGTCGCGTTCTATGCGACCGTCCGCACGTACTCTTCGTTCTTCGCGTTCCACGGATTCGGCGCGCAGGCGGAGAAGATCCGCGAGCGGTTCAAGGCGGGAGACGAGCAGGGGATGGCCGATGCGTGTCCGGATGAGATGGTGGACGCGCTCACGCTCGCCGGAACGCCCGGCGATGTGCGCGCGAAGCTCGGTGCGTACGAAGGGCTCGCCGATGCCCTCAAGCTGAGCCCCCCGACACACCTCGTCCCCGACGATGCGATCCGGCACATGCAACGGCAGATCCTCGAAAGGCTCGCGCCGTGATCGAAGCGATCAAACCGAAGAGCTTTCCGTGGTTCGACTATTCGCGGTACACGTTCTCGCTCGGCTTGCGGCGTGGCGACGCCCTCTGGCTCAGCGGTCATTCGGCGTCCGAATACGACCCTGCCGAGCGTCACATCGTCGTCAACGGTGGCATGGAGGCGCAGACCCGAACGGCGTACGCGAAGATCGCCGCGATCCTCGACGGCGCAGGCAAGACGCTGAGCGACGTCACGCGGATCGTCGAATACGTCACCGCCGAAGGGATCGACGACTACGCAGCAGCCGCAGGGGTGCGCGACCAGCTCTTCGGGGGTGTCGCCGTCTGCACGGTCGTGGTGAACCGGTTGTTGCGCCCGCAGGCGTTGATCGAGATCGAGGTGACCTCTTCGCCGAGCCGGGGTGACGGTGTCGTGTACCTCCCGTCGCTCATCGCCCCGGATGCGGGTGACGACCTCGAGTCGCAGACGCGCGCGTGCTTCGAGAGGGAGTCGGCGCTGCTCGAAGGTGCAGGGTTGTCACCGAGCGCGATCTGTAAGACGGTCGACTACACGACGCCGGCGACGCTCGGGGACTACAAACGGACCGGCTCGATACGCCGGCAGTTCCTCGGGCCTGTGTATCCGGCGGCCGCGGGGATCTTGCTCTCACGCTTGCAGCACGACCGCGCGCTCGTATCGCTCGACGTCATCGCGTCGCGGCATCCCCTCGAAGCGGTCGATCCCGGATGGGAGCGCTACAACAAGCTCACGTATAGCCCTGCGGTGAAAGCAGGCGACATGCTGTTCATGTCGGGTCAGGCCGCGCTCGACCCCGCGACCGAGCGCGCGCTGTTCCCCGGCGACGTCATCGCGCAAGCGGAATACACGTACGCGAACATCATCGAGGTGTTGAAAGCGGCAGGTGCGGGGCCGGAGAACCTCGTCAAGACGATCGAATACGTCACGCCGGGTGGGCTCGCCGATTACCGTGACGTCGCGCGCGTCCGCGACAAGCTGCTCGTCGAGCCTTACCCCGCATCGACCGGCGCGGTATGCGAAGCGCTGCTGCGCCCCGAGTTCCTGATAGAGATCGATCCGCTGGCGGTGCTTACGGTGTAACGCCGACGCCCACGCCGTGTGAGATGAACCCGAACGTGTTGTCCGGCACCGTGCCGTCGGACGCGGTGACGAGGCCGTAGTAGGTACCGCTCACCGGAACCACCACCGCATACGCGGGTGCGTACACGATGCCGCCGTCGATACCGGCGGGCAACCGATCGGGGACGTACGGAAGATTGCCGAAGAGCGTCGAGGCCGGAAGACTGAGCGTGGACCAGTCGAGAGCAGCCCCGCACGCACCGGCCGGTAGCCCGTTCGTGTTCGCCCCGAACACGAAAGGATCGAACCCTGCGCGCGCGACACTCCGTTCACACTTGGTCGTGCCGTCCACCTTGAGCGTGAGCGTCGAGGTGCGATCCGTGGTTCCGACCGACGCGTCCGAGCACGCGTTCGCCGTCGGCGCGAGTGCATTGCCGAATTCCTTGAGCTCGAACGTGAGCGTGTGGTTGTCTGCGCTGGTGAACGTCACTGTGGCGTAGTCGTAGGAACCTGCAGCAACGCACGACTCGGCGCGCGATGCAGTCGGGATCGCGATCGTCGCAACGATCAGCGTTGCAAGGGCAAGTCGTTTCAAGGCCGAGCCTCCTGTGTGCACCGCTCGTAGACTTCGCCGCGAGCGGCGGCTTTCCCTGCTAGCGCCCGAACCCGACGTTCACCGGCGGGTCCGTCGTCAGCTTGGTGTCGAGGAATTCCCACCATTCGTCCTGCGACACGCGCTCGGCCTCCCAGTCGTCGTCCCTCTTCATCCCGGCGAGAGCGGCACGATATGCACCGAACCCGGCTTCGTCTTCGAACGTTGCGAAGTTCTCGATCACGTAGACGTCGCCGACGACGCTGTAGAACCAGCGGACTTCTTTCACCATCGGAAGATCGCGGTAGAACCACGACTCGCGTTTCTCGAGCCACGCCCAGAACTCCTTCATGTTCTGGCGCGCGCGCGGCGTGAGGCGCATGCGGTAGTGGAGATAGATCATGTCGTCCCTCCCGGCGCAACGATACGGCAGAACGTCAAGCCTTCGAACCCTGGCATCTGCTCGCCTTGGACGACGAACGCCCACGCCCGGTGGTCGATCGCGAGGAGCTCGGCCGTGTGAGGCGCGCGCGCGGGCAACTCGTCGACGAGCCACGCGCTTTCGGCAGCGCCCGCTCGAAGCAGTCGCGCGCGGCCTTCGCCGAGCGGCGATCCGCCGTCGCGCTGATCGTCGCGGACGTGCGCGCGCACACGCTCGATCGCCGGACCTTCGCCCTCTCGCCAGCGCGCGGGACCTCCGAATCGCGCGAACGCGAACACTTCCGGTTGCGCGTACGTCGACGTGCGAACGAACCCGGCGGGGAAGAACGCCCAATCCCCGGGACCGTATGCCTCGCCGCTCATCGTCAGGAGCCCGTCGAGCAAGACGAGTTCTTCGCTCGCTTCGTAGGAACCGCCGACCGGTCTGGACCAGCCGGATGGGAAGCGGATCAGGAGGCTTTGCGCGCGCGTCTCCGGCTCGACGCGCAGACGCGCGATCTGCACCGGTTCGGTTCCGCCCGGTATCTCGAAGCGCGACCAGTCGAGGTCGTCGTCGATCCCGACGACGGCCGGGCTCAGGGGTGCTGAGCCTTCAGATCGTCGAGTAACGCGTCTGTTTCCGTTTCGGTGGCCTCGCCGATACCGAACGCGCGCGCGAGCTCCTCGGTCAGGCCGATCTGCAACGCGAAGGCGCGGTTGCCTTCGTCGACGACCTCCGCGCGCTGCGCGGAGGTGAGATCGAGTGCGTTCATCTTTGCGTGATAGCCGCCGAGGTATGCCTTCGGATCCGGGATATCCGGGAAGGCGTAGAAGGCCCGGGCCGCTTCGGGGCCATACGCCTTCGTGACGAGCTTGTTCAGGATGTCTTGTCCCAGCACATAGCCGAGGTAGCGCAACCAGTGGTGCGCGACGAAAGCGTGCATCGGCGCCGTGCGGATGCGGTCTGCGTACGCGGTCGCGCTCGACATCGGTTCGATGGTCGCGTCGGTGTACCACGCGAGATCTTTCGCGATCGCCTCATACCGGAAGAGCTCGGGCGTATAGAACGGACCCATCGTCGCGTGACCCTTGAAGCCGATCGCTACGTCTTCGAGCGCTTCGTACACGTGTAGCAGTTGACCGAGGTACGCCGCATAGGCTTCTTTCGGCAGCTCGCCTTTGAAGAACGCGACCATGAACGGGACGCGCTCCGCCTCACGATGGATGACCGCGCTGCCTTGCATCAAGGCAACGTTGAGTGGCTCGGTCATACCGCTGCTGCGAGGTGCTTCTGGGCGAGCGCCTTACCCATCTCGATGTTGTACTCGTACGCGATCATCACTTCGCCGATCAGCTCGAGCTTGCCCTCGACGTCGAGCGGCAGGTCGTTCAGCGCTTGGCGGTATGCGTTCTTGAACCCGATCGGGTCACCGATCGCAGAGAAGTTGTAATACGCGAGCCCGTCGTCGCTGCCCCACGTCTGCTTGAGCGCGCCGTAGATCATCAGCCCGCCCGAGAGGTCTGCCATGTATCGGGTGTAGTGGTGCGCGATGAATCCGATCGGCCCAACGTTCATGATGCGATCGACGTACTCCTGTGTGTACGGCAGGAGATCGACCGGCAACGTGTCGGGATAGAAGTAGGCGAGGTCCTTCTTCAAGAAGCCAACGCGCGCGAGCTCGTCGATGTGGAACTGGCCGACGAGTGGATCACCGGCCAGCTCGACGACGCGCTTCTCGAGCGCTTCGTACACCGGGAGCACGTTGAGGACGAGCTCCGCATAGCCCTCTTTCGTGATCGTCCCTTCCGCGAGGGAGAGCTCGAACGGTGAGAACTGCGCGCGCTCGTGATCGGTCCAGGTCTCCCGGCGCAACAACACCGATAGGGGCTTCGTGGCGAGGTCCTCCGTGAGCTTCTCGCGGAAGCGCGTCTTGTTCTCTTCGACCCGGGCGATGATGTCGGACATCGGAGCTCCTTGATTTCACGACAGGTTGTCGTAGCAAGTATCCCAGGGATACGACAGTCCGTCAAGAAGTTCGCGACGAGTCGTCGATATGTAC
>JBHELL010000137.1:0-11579 GCA_046263075.1 Actinomycetota bacterium
CCTTCGCGTCTCCGTTCTCGTCCCTGAGGTTGTGAATCGTTTCACATGTTAACGCCGGCGGATGAGATTCCCGAAATCTGGGGTGACGTCCTAGAAGCGCGCGGGCTCGATCACGAAGAAGAGCCGGACCTGGGTCCGGTACTCGACGATCTGCGTCTCGTTGACGGTGCACGACGTCTTCAACACGTCCATCTTGGTGATATGGCGGATCGTGTGTGACGCTTCACGCAGCGCTTCGCGAGCGGCGTCACCCCAGCTCTCCCGCGAGACACCCTCCAGCTCGATCGTGTTGTAAACCGCCATCGTCACCTCCGTCGAGGAGCCCATCCTGCCGCGATGGGAGCGAACCGGCAACACGGCGAGCTTATGCTGGCCGCATGGACGACCTGCGCGCGCTTGGCGAGTTCGGTGTGCTGCAGCGCCTGCTCGCACGGCTCCCCGAGCCGTCCCGGGTGCATGTCGGACCCGGCGACGACGCTGCGGTCCTCCGCATCGCCGGGCCCATCATCGCCACGGCCGACCTCCTGACCGAAGGCCGCCACTTCGACCTCGCGTTCTCGTCGATGCGCGACGTCGGCTTCAAGGCGATCGCCGTCAACGCCTCCGACGTTGCTGCGATGGGAGGTACGCCGGTGGCGGCCTTGATCTCTCTCGGCGCGGACGGCTCGACGGGGGTCGAGTCCCTCGAGTCGCTCTACGACGGCGTCGCGGACGCGGCGCGGCTCTTCGGGCTCGACGTCGCGGGAGGCGACATGGTCGGCTCGGACCGGTTGATCGTCTCCGTCGCGCTCATCGGACGCGCCGAGCGACCGGTTCTTCGAAGCGGTGCGCGCGCGGGCGACGCGTTGTGCGTCACCGGGACGGTCGGCGGAGCGGCCGCGGGGCTTTCCCTGTTGCGCGCGGCCGGGCACGATCCGCGCGCGCGCTCGCTCATCGAGGAGTTCCCGAACCTGATCGAGCGCCATCGCAGAGGATGCGCGCGCGTCCGGGAAGGGCAGGCGGCGTCGAGCCTCGGCGCGCGCGCGATGATCGATGTCAGCGACGGCGTGGCACAAGACGCGATGCACATCGCAGAGGCGAGCGGATGCGGAGTCGTGATCGACGAGGCGCTGCCGTTGGAGCTCGGCGTGGCAGAGGTTGCTGCGTGGCTCGGCGAAGATCCCGCGACCGTCGCGATACGCGGCGGCGATGATTACGAACTCTTGATCGCGGTCGAAAGCGAGGCCGTAGAAGCCTTGCGTGATGCCGTAGCGCCGACACCGTTGACGCGTATCGGAAGCTTCGACGACGCGTCGCGGCTCGACGCCGCCGGATGGGACCACTTCGCGTGAGATCGATGCCGCGCGCGCTCACCGTGGGAGGATCGGATCCATCCGGCGCGGCGGGGATCCAGCAAGACATGCGCACGTTCTCGGCGCTCGGCGTGTGGGGCTGCTCCGTCGTGACTGCGATCACGGTGCAAGACGCATCGCGCGTCCACGCGTCACACAACGTCGAGCCCGACGTCGTGCGCGCGCAGATCGACGCCGTCATCGCCGGGGCGCGGGCGGTGAAGACGGGGATGCTGCCGACCGCGTCGTGTGTCGTCGCCGTCGCGCAGGCGGCGCGCGATCACGCCGTGGAGCGGCTCGTCGTCGATCCCGTCATGGTCGCGTCGAGCGGCGACACGTTGATCGACGACGACGCGATCGACGCGATGAAGAAGGAGCTGATCCCGCTCGCGTACGTCGTCACGCCGAACGCGCACGAGGCGTCGGTGTTGAGCGGCGTCGAGGTGATCGACGGCGGGACGCAGACGCGCGCGGCGCGCGCGGTGGTTGCGCTCGGCGCGCGCGCGTGCGTCGTGACGGGAGGGCACGTGCGCCATCACGGCTCGAACACGACCGACGTGATGGCCTTCGACCAAACGCTCGGCGCCGAGATGGGCCTCCACCAAGACGGGATGGGCTTCCAGCGGCCGAGCATGACGATCGAAGGGCTGCGCGGCGCCGGCGGCGTGTACGCGGCCGCCCTGACCGCCGGCCTCGCCCGCGGCGAGCTGCTGTACAAGGCCGCCGGGAACGCGTTCATGCTCGTCGGCAGGGCGATGAAGGAACGCGTTCAGATGGACGGGAAGAACGTCCTGGACCCTCGACCGGACCTCGAGGCTTAGACGGCGCGCTGGATCTTGCCGGCTTTGATGCAGCGCGTGCAGACGTTCATGCGCTTCGGATGACCCTTGACCAGCGCGCGCACGCGCTGGATGTTCGGGTTCCAGCGCCGCGGCGTGCGGTGATGAGAGTGCGAGACTTTCATCCCGAACCCGGGGCCGCGCCCACAGACGTCGCACTTGGATGCCATAACGGGCGTGGAGTGTATCGGGGGGAACAACCAGCGGCAACAGGACCGTTCCGGATGGGCAGGAACATGTCGTGACCATCGTTAGGATGCCCCCGTGACGGCCGATCACGCTGTGACCGCCGAGCTGTCCGCGCCGGACCTGCGGAGGGCGCTCGAGGCTGCCCTCCAGGATCTGCGTGCTGCGAAACCTGCGATCGATGCCATGAACGTCTACCCCGTGCCCGATGCCGATACGGGGACGAACCTCGTCCTCACCTTCGAGTCGATCGCGCGCGCGGCAGCCGATGCCGGCGAGCGTTCCGACGAGATCGCGCGGGCGCTCCGCAGCGGCGCGTTGATGGGTGCGCGCGGGAACTCCGGTGTGATCGCGTCGCAGATCGTCCAGGCGTGGGCGGAGCACGTGGAAGCCGGGCCTGCAGACGTCGAGCTAGTCGCGCGCGCGTTCAAGCGCGCGCTCGAATCCGCGTTCGAAGCGGTTCTGCATCCCGCGGAAGGAACGATCCTGTCGGTACTGCGCGCGGCGAGTGAAGGCGCGCAAGGCGATCATGCGTCCGTCGCGCAGCAGTTCGAGAGCGCGGCGCGCACCGCGATCGCCGCGCTGGAACGCACGCCGGAGCAGATGCCCCTGCTCGCGCGCGCGGGTGTGGTGGACGCCGGCGGCGCAGGGCTCGTCGTCGTGCTCGCTGCGATGGCGCGCGCGCTCGGCGCGGACATCGCAGCGCCGAGCTTCCGCGCGCGCGCGACGTCGGTGGAACCGACGGCGTGCGGGGATCCGCCGACGTTCGCCTACGAGGTCATGTACCTGCTCGAGGCGCCGGATGAGCGTGTGCCTCCGTTGCGCGAGCTGCTCGGCACTATCGGCGATTCGGTTGCCGTGACCGGCGGCCGGGGCATGTGGCGCGTGCACGTTCACACCGACCTCAGCGAGCGCGCGATCACCCTCGGCCGGGCGATCGGCCGGACGAGCGACATCAGCGTCGTGTCGTTCGAGGAGCAGATGGCGGAAGGACGTCGCGGCATCGCGCTTGCGTCGAGCGACCGCTCCGCGGCGCTCGTCGCCGTCGCGCGCGGGAAAGGAAACCGAAGGATGCTCGAGGAGCTCGGCGCCACCGTCGTCGCGGCCGCGGCCGACGTGCGCGCTGCGATCGAGCGCGCACCGCGTGACTACGTGCTCGTGCTTCCGGACGGAGCGCGCGCGCGCGATGCGGCGCTGGAAGCCGCGCATGCCTTGCACAAGACCGTCATCGTCATGCCGGCCGTCAACGCCGCCGCGGCGCTCAGCGTCGCCGCCGTCTACAGCGACGCGCGTCCGGCGGAAGACAGCGTCGCAGACATGAACGAAGCGCTCGCGCGCCTGCGGTTCGCGACGCCGGCGCGCGACCGGCTCGTCGACGAGGTGCGCGCGCTCCTTGCGAAGGGACCCGCCGAGCTCGTTACCGTTGTGTGCGGCGAGGGCGTGGAGCAAGACGAGCGCGATGCAGTCGCCGGCGAGCTCGCGCGCGCGTTCCCGTCGCTCACCCTCGAAACCTACGACGGTGGCCAGGCGGCGCCGTTCGCCGTGGCAGTCGAGTGAGCGATCTGTCTGCAGCGCCGGGCGTGCTCGATCAACGACTCGCAGTTGCGGGCATCCCTGGGGTCACGGCGGCCGTCGCGGCCAGGCTCGAGAAGGGGCTCGGCGTCGTCACGGTGCGCGACCTGCTCGAGACGGTCCCACGCAGGTACATCGACCTTTCGAAGAAGCGCGCGATCTCAGACATCAAGATTGGCGAAGAAGCAACGATCGAGGCGACGGTCGCGAAGGTCGAAGGCCGGTTCTCGCGCACGCGGAAGCACATGCTCACGGTCACGATCAGCGACACGTCCGGCTACCTGCAGCTCGTGTGGTGGGACCAGCAGTTCCGCCAGCGCCTCTTCCACGTCGGGCAGTCCCTCGCGGTCGCCGGGCGCGTCGACCGCAGCAAGGGCTCGAAGATGCCGATGATCGTGAATGCGTTCGTCGAGCCGCTCGAGCGCAGCGGCGTCCACGTCGGCCGGATCATCCCCGTCCACCCCGCGACGCAGGGGGTCACTGCGAATCAGATGCGACGGTTCGTTCACGAAGCCCTCAAGCGCTACGGGGACCGGATCGCCGAGCCGCTTCCCGCCGAGCTCGTAACGAAGAACGCGCTGATGTCCCGCGCAGCCGCCATCCGCGAGATGCACTTCCCGTCGAACCTCGGGAAGATGCTTTCCGCGCGCAAGCGGCTCGTCATCGAAGAGTTGATCGTGCTGTCGACGGGACTCGCGATGCGGAAGCATCGCCTCGAGCGAGAAGCCCCGGGACTCGTGCAGCGAGACGAGCGGGGGCTCGTCGCGCGGTTCCTCTCGTCGTTGCCGTTCGAACCGACCGGCCCGCAGCGCCGCATCGTGGACGAGATCGCCGCGGACATGGCCAGGCCGCATCCCATGAACCGCTTGCTCCAAGGAGAGGTGGGCAGCGGCAAGACCGTGGTCGCGGTCGCCGCGTCGCTCGCCGCCGCCGCCGCCGGCTCGCAAACCGCGTTCATGGCTCCGACCGAAGTGCTCGCGGAGCAGCACTACCTGACCGTGCGCCGTCTCCTCGAGCCCTTGCAGGAAGCTTCGTCGGCGCCAGAGGGGCGGCTGTTCGGCGACGGGTTCGAGGTCGTATTGCTCACCGGTTCGGTGGGCGGCAAGGAGCGGGAGCGCGCGCTGCAAGCTGCGCGGGACGGCTCGGCGACGATGCTCATAGGAACGCACGCGCTGATCCAGGAAGGCGTTTCGTTCGAGCGGCTCGGCCTCGCGATCGTCGACGAGCAGCACCGGTTCGGCGTCCATCAGCGCATCTCGTTGCGCAGCAAAGGGGCGGACGGCGCGCAGCCGGACACGCTGATCATGACGGCGACACCGATCCCGCGGACGCTCGCGCTCACGCTGTACGGCGACCTCGACGTGTCGACGCTCGATGAGATGCCGCCGGGGCGAACGCCGGTCGAAACGATCGTGGTTTCGGATCGCGACGGGCGTGAGCGCGCGTACGGACACATCGGGGACGAGGTCGCGGCCGGAAGGCAAGCGTTCATCGTGTGTCCGCTCGTCGAGGATTCGTCGTCGCTCGAGGCCAAGGCGGCCGAGTCCGAATACGAGCGGATCCGGGTCGAGGTCTTCCCAACCCTCAACGTCGGGTTGATACACGGACGGATGAAGTCTCACGCGAAAGAGGAGGTCATGCGCGCGATGCGCGCGGGGGAGATCGACGTCTTGGTGGCGACGACGGTCATCGAGGTGGGGGTGGACGTCCCGAACGCGACCGTCATGGTCGTCGAGGACGCCGACAGGTTCGGGCTCTCCCAGCTCCACCAGCTCCGCGGCCGGATCGGGCGGGGACGGCAGCCCGGACGCTGCTACCTATTCACTACGGTCGACCTCGCCGCGCCGGAAGCTCGCCAGGACGCAGCGGTACGGCTCGGCGCGATGGTGAAGTCGAGCGACGGGTTCCGGCTCGCCGAGGTCGATCTCGAGATCCGCGGAGCCGGCCAGCTCTTCGGACGTGGTGCGGTCGATGAAGGATCCGGCGCACCGCTACAGACCGGACGCGGGGATCTTCGCTTCGCGAACCTCGTACGCGATCGTCATCTGCTCGAAGACGTGCGCGACGCAGCATTCGGGCTCGTCGGATCCGACCCCACATTGCGCGCTGCCGAACACGCCGCATTGCTCGACGAGGTTCGGCGGCGTTTCGCGGACCGGCTCGACTGGCTGTTCGCATCCTGACATCTCTGACAGATGCGTGTCACCGGCGGTGAGGCGAAGGGGCGCACGTTGCGGTCGACGCGCGCGCCGGAGATGCGCCCGACGACGGACATGGCGCGCAAGACGATCTTCGACATCTTGCAGGGCGTCGTCGCCGAGAGGCGCGTGCTCGATCTGTTCGCCGGCACGGGCGCGCTCGCGATCGAAGCGTTGTCGCGCGGTGCGCGCGGAGCCGTGCTCGTCGACAGCGACCGCACGGCGTGCGCGGTGATCGAACGCAACCTCGAGGCGACCGGATACACCGGCGATGCGCGCGTCGAACGCGCAGACGTCGAACGATTCCTCTCGAAGCGCGCGGACACCGCGTTTGACCTGGTCTTTCTTGACCCTCCGTACGGCCGTGGCCTAGGATTCGTCGCCCGCTGCCTGGAGATGATCGCTGATGGCACGTGGGTCCGCGAAGGCGGGACGGTTGTCGTGGAAGCGGAGGCAGGCCAGATCGATTGGCCCCCCGGCTTCCGCGAGACCCGGACCCGCAGGTTCGGGCGGACACAGGTGAGCATGGCGGTTTGGGATGGGAAGCGATCAGGCAGCGATTTATCCGGGCACATTTGACCCGATCACGAACGGGCACCTCGACATCATCGAGCGTGCCCGCAAGCGCTTCTCCCGGCTCGTGGTCGCCGTCTCGCAGCACCCCGGGAAGAACCCGCTGCTCTCTCTCGAGGAGCGCGTCGCGCTCGCCAAGGAAGTGCTCGGCGACCTCGAGGGGGTCGAGATCGACTCGTTCGACGGGTTGCTCGTCGACTACGCGAACCGTCGGGGCATCGGCGTCCTCGTCAAGGGACTCCGCGCCGTCACCGACTTCGACTACGAGTTGCAGATGGCCCAGATGAATCACAAGCTTGCCGATGTCGAGACCTTCTTCTTGGTCGCGACGCCGGTGTACTCGTTCTTGTCGTCGAGTCTCGTCAAGGAGATAGCGAGATTCGGTTCCGACGTGAGCGAGTTCGTGCCGCCAGAGGTGGCGCGGAGATTGAAGGAGCGGTTCCGTGGCGACTGAGGAGAGCAACATGGAAAGCGCAACGACGATACGCGAGGATGCACCGCTCGCGATCCCTATCGGTCAGATGTCTGTGCTCGAAGATCTCGTTCGTCAGGTCGAGGAGATGGTTCGAACGGCACGGAACATGCCGCTGTCATCGTCTGCATTGATAGACAGGCAAGCCGTTCTTGACATCGTCGATGTATTGAAGCGATCGATCCCCGAAGAGATCGCGCGCGCGCGTGCCGTCATCCGTGATCGCGACGAGCTGCTCGAGCGCGCGCAAGCGCAGGCGGAGAAGGTGCTCGAGCGCGCGCGCGACCAGCGGAAGCAATTGCTCTCGCAGACCGAGATCGTGTCGGCTGCGACGCGCCAGGCCGAGCAGCTGATCGGCGAGGCGGAAGCCGTTGCCGAACGGATCAAGGTCGAAGCCGAGCGCTACGCGGAAGGCAAGCTCGCGACGTTCGAAGTGGCGCTCCGGCGGACCCTCGGAGCCGTCGAACGCGGGCGCGCGCGCCTCGCGGGACACCAAGACGCGGACGAGCTCGTGAGCGACCCCGACTAGCCACACGGACCGACCTGAGGGCGCCGTTCGCGGCGCCCTCGCCACTTTTAGGCCCGCCGAGCCCAAATCGGGACGAACTCACCTCGAAAGCACCCACCCTAAAGCTCAACTCGAGGCCTGTTTCCGCAGGTCAACATGCATTTTGGGCGGCTGTGGTAATCTGTGCCCCATGGCGAAGGAAGTGCTCACCGCCGTGCGCAAGAACTCCCCATTCCGTATCGACGTTTCGGAGTTATTGCGCCGTCCCGGCTCGTCCCGACGGGTCGAGTTTCGCGCGCCTTTGGACGCGGTCGAGCTGCCTCTCACGCGGGTCACGCGGGGGTCGGAGGTCGAGTTCGATCTCGCCCTCGAGAGCCTCGTCGACGGCATCCATGTCCGCGGCACGGCAACGGCGAAGCTCGATCTCGGGTGCCGGCGATGCCTGCGTGCGACCACCGGATCGCTGACAACCGAAGTCGACGAGCTATTCGTCGCCCGCCCCGTGGATGGCGAGGATTGCTTCCCCATCGTTGACGACGCCGTCGATCTCGAGCCCGCGGTGCGGGACGCCGTCGTGCTGGCGCTGCCCTCGAATCCCCTTTGCAGGGAGGATTGCAAGGGGCTGTGCCCGAGTTGCGGTGCAGACCGGAACGAGAACGACTGCGGCCACACAGAAGAACACATCGACATCCGATGGGAGGCGCTCGCTCGCCTCCGCGAGCGCATGGAGGAATAGATGCCGGTTCCGAAGAGGAAGAAGCCTCGATCCGCGACGCGGTCTCGCAAGTCGCAATGGTTCAACAGCGTGAAGGCGCCCGCGTCCGCGACATGTCCGCAGTGCAAGAAGCCGAAGCTGCCGCACCACGCGTGCGCGAACTGCGGGACGTACGCCGGTCGCGAGGTGCTACGGGTCGAATAGCGCATGCCCATTCGTCGCCGCGGGACGCCGCTGGAGCGACGGCTCGGGGCAGTTCTGCGGAACCGCAAGCTGTGGGAGCACGCGCTCACGCACCGCTCGTACGCCTACGAGCGGGGCGGTTTGCCGACCAACGAACGGCTCGAATTCCTCGGTGACGCCGTGCTCGGCATCGTCATCACCGACCAGCTCTATCACGAGTTTCCGGATCAACCCGAAGGAGACCTGGCGAAGATGCGCGCAGCGCTCGTCAATATGACGGTTCTCGCGGATGTCGCCCGCGAGATCGGGCTCGGCGACGTGGTGCTGCTCGGCAGAGGCGAGGAGCTGACGCAGGGACGCCAGAAGTCTTCCATCCTGGCCGACACGCTCGAAGCGGTGTTCGGCGCGATCTATCTCGACCGCGGCATCAAGGGCGCGCGCAAGGTGATCCTCGGGTTGTTCCTGCCGCGCATCCGCGGACAGGTCGAGGGGGGATTGCTGCACGATTACAAGACGTCGCTGCAAGAGCTCGCGGCCGCGCGGCTGAGCACGCTGCCCGAATACACGCTGAGCGAGACCGGGCCGGACCACGCGAAACGATTCACCGCGATCGTCTCCCTCGCCGGTACACAGTACGGCAGCGGCGCGGGACGGTCGAAGAAGGAAGCGGAGCAAGCGGCCGCGCGCATCGCGGTTGAGCGCTTGCGAACGGGTCAAGCGCCGGCCGATAACGGGCCGGTGAGCGATGCCTGAGCTTCCCGAAGTCGAAGTCATCCGCCGCGATCTCGAACGAGACACCGTCGGCAAACGGATCAAAGAAGTCGACGTCAAGCTGCCGCGCATCATCCGGCGACACAAGACGAAGAAAGAGTTCACCGACGCCCTCGCGGGCGCGAAGATCCAGCGCATCGACCGGCGAGGGAAGTACCTGCTGCTCTACCTCGACACGGGTCAGGTGCCCGTCATGCACCTCGGGATGAGCGGGCGCGTCGAGCGCACAACCGGGCGAAAGGTCCCCGAGAAGCACACGCACGTCGTTATCAAGCTGCAGTCCGGTGGTGATCTCCGCTTCATCGACATGCGTCAGTTCGGCGAGATGTTCGTAACGCCGGCGGACGACCTCGGCATGGTGAAAGAGCTGCAACACATCGCGATCGATCCGCTCGCCGACTCCTTCACGTGGCAGGTGTTCAGCGAGATCGTTGCGAGTCGCAAGCTGAAGCTGAAGACGCTGCTCATGGATCAGAAGTTCATCTCCGGCATCGGCAACATCTACTCCGACGAGATCTTGTGGGCGGCGGGGCTGCGCCACGACCGCTCGTCGGATTCGCTCACGTCGCAAGAGGTGCGCCGTTTGTATCGCGCGATGCAAGAGGTGCTGCAAGAAGGCATCCGGCACGGTGGTGTGACGCTGGACGACGAGACGTACCGAAACCTCTACGGCAAGACCGGAGAGTTCCAGCAGCACCTCAAGGCGTACGGGCAGGAGGGCAAGCCCTGCCGCAGGTGCCGCACGCCGATCGTGCGCGAACGCTGGGGCAACCGCTCGACGTACTACTGCCCGCAGTGCCAGGTCTAGCCTGAACCTTTTCCCCCGGCTGCGCGTCTAGTGCGGCGGGAGGGGAAACGGCGTGAACAATTCTTCAAAGAGCTTGCCGCCCATCGTGGCGCTCGTGGCGGCGTTCGCGTTGGTGTTCCTCGTCCTGCCCAACCCGCTGCGCATCCCGCAGAACAACCCGCAAGCCTCGGCCGAGTACGCGCCCGTCCAGGGCAACAACGACTCGGACCAGAACGCCAACTTTTCGCAGACCAACCAGGGATCTTCGGCCGGCGTCGGCGCCGGCGGGCTTGGCTCGGGAGGCGGGATCGGAACGCCGCCGCCTCCGCCTCCGCCGCAGTTCGTGGCGCGCGAAAAGACTTGCGTCGGATCGCCGCCGCACCAGACCGAGGACCCGCTGTCTCCGCCGTGCGTCGCGTTCTTCAACGGCGACAACGGCGGCTCGACCTACACCGGCGTCACGAAGGACGCGATCACGATCGCGTTCTACAACGACCTCAGCGTCAAGGGCGACATGAACAAGGCGTGGGCGCCCAGCGACGAAGCGCCGGATTCGCAAACGAGCTTCGAGAAGGCGTACCTCGTGCGCACGATCAAGTCGCAGCTTCGCTACTTCGTCCGGCACTACCAGACGTATCACCGGAACGTGATCGTGCGCGCCTTCGCGTCGAAGAACGGCATCACGACGGTGTGCTCGCAGCGCGTCGCCGACTCGTACCAAGTTCGCAAGGACATCAACCCCTTCGCGTCCGTGCACTTCGGCGACAACGGCCAATGCTTCTTGCACTCGCAGGCTTCGGACTTCAAGATCCCGGGCTTCGGTCTGAACGCGGACGTTCCGATCTCGGAGTTCAACGACTATCACCCGTACGTGTGGGGCTTCTTCCCGCCGCAAGAAGTAGAGACGAAGCTTTCGGCGAGCTTCTTGTGCCGCATGCTTGCCGGCAAGAAGGCCAAGTTCGCCGGCGATGCGGCGCTGCGCGCCAAGGCGCGCACGTTCGGCCTCATCGAACCGACCTCAGACGCGCAGCGCGGGCCCGCGATGTACGACATGGCCGAGCTGCTCAAGCAGGACGCGAAGCAAGAGTGCGGCCTGAACATCTATTCGAAGTCGTACACGCAAGGCGGCGAGACCAACGCCGTCGGCATCATCAACGACTTCTCGCAGCGCGGGATCACGACCGTCATCTGCTACTGCGTGCCGGTGCCGACCGAGTCGACGGTTTCGACGATGCAGAACGCGGCGCAGGGCGCGTCGTACCACCCGGAGTGGTACTGGGACGCGGCAAGCCGCATGTTCCGCGCCGTGTGGGAGAAGCAGTACGGCGATCCCAACGCCTTCAACTTCGGCATCAACTACCACTGGCGCAACGACGCGTTCGAGCAGCAGCAGTGGTACAAGGCGTATCAATCCGAAGCCGGGCGCACCGAGCCGAACGTGCGC
>JBHELL010000138.1:0-4719 GCA_046263075.1 Actinomycetota bacterium
ATCCTCATCCAGCGCCCGATGTTGTGACTCTGCGGGTCCTCCTCGTTCGGGACGCATCTCGACCACGGCTGCGTCAGAGGGTTGAAGGTTTCTAGACAGCCCGCTTCGGCGGTGGCGAGACCTTGTATCTCTGCCGGCGTCAGCAGCTCACACGAGGACGGATCCGATGGGCTGAGGTGCGTCTTGCAATAGCCGATGTAGGTGTTCTGATCGTTCAGGTTGAAGCCGCCGATCTCGCCGCCTGCTTCGACGCGCCCGGCCGCGAAGCCGTCGACCTTGCGGGTGATCTTGCACGGCGTCGTCTGCGTGAGGGTGCATCCGTACGGCGCGCATTGCTGACGGTTGTTGTCGTCCGGCGATGTGGTGCTGCACGTGGTCGCGTGTGCTGGTAGCACCATCATCACGACCGCGAGCGCGGTTAGCACCAGGATGACGCGTCGCAAGCTCGACCCCTCCTTCGATCCCCGGCCGGTTGAACCGGAAGCCTCTGAACGCGTGATTCGCCGTGCTCGCTGCGAATCCTCCACGAAAGATGCCTAAAGGGGCAAAGGAAGCCGGTCCGGCTGCACTGTCCGAATTGTGACGCTTGCGTCACCAGGATCTCCCGGCGTCACTATTAAGGGCCAGCAACGTTGGCTTAGGCGGGTGTCGGTTGAAAGGCGCTCAACCGGCGCCCTCATATGGGGGGCGAATCGGAGATTCCCCTCACGGTGGGATAGAATCGGTGATTCGGAGCAGGTGGGATAATCCGGCGTTGGGTTAGGGGAGAAGCAGGAGGCGCTCGCTCGGAAGCGAAGTGTCTTCTGAACCCGGTTCCTGATCTCGCTCAGTCTTTCTATTCCGAAAGACTGGGCCGCCACGAGCCGACCGGATCGCCACGAAGCGATAGGAGAGGTGACGCATAGCGCCATGGCTACTGGACCGAAGTCTGGGCGCCCGTCGAGCTGGCCGCCGATAGTCACACTTATCTTGGCGCTCGCGCTCGTGTTCTTGGCATTTCCGAATCCGTTGCGCGTGCCGAACAACAACCCGAACGCAACGGCGGAGCTCGCACCGGTACCGGGGAAGCAGAACTCCCAACAAAACTCGAACTTCTCTGAGACCGGGCTCGCGACCAGCGGGGGGCTCGGCGCAGGCACACAAGAGGGAGCCGCGCCACCTCCACCGCAGATCGGGAAAGACATCCCGCTCGACAAAGACTGCGCGCATAACAGTCAGACGGAAGACTGGCTGTCCCCACCGTGCATCCCGTTCTACGCAGGGGACAACGGTGGCTCGACGTACACGGGCGTGTCGCCGACCGAAGTCAAGGTCGTGCTGTACGAGGACGTCTGCAAGATCCAACCGGGCAAGGAAGACGCCGGCTACGGATTCACGTATCGCCCGTCGGATGAATGCGGTGACCAAAGCAGTTACGAGACGGTCAACCTGATCAAGACGATCAAGGCGCAGCTCGGCTACTTCAACCGGCGTTTCCAGTTGTACGGGCGCGCGGTTCACCTGTACATCCAATCCGGACAGGGCTCGAGCCTCACGGCTCGGCAGAACGATGCGAACGTCGCGCGCTACCTGTGGCACCCCTTCGGCGACATCTATCTGGGGGACAACGCGCAGGACTACTTCCGTCAGATGGCGCAGCCGGACGAGCACGGGCAGACGGTGCAGAGCTTCGGGCTGAACTTCGACGTCCAGAAGTCCTACTACGAGAGTCAAGACACGGCGGGCAAGATCTGGTCCTTCACCCCGGACCAGGAGACGGAAGCCGAGTGGTCCGCGTCGTTCCTCTGCCGCAAGCTCAACGGCGGAACCGCGAAGTTCAGCAGCGACCCCCAGATGCAGAAAACGCCGCGGAAGTTCGCGCTCCTTTACCCGAAGACACCGGGGCCGCGCGGCTCGGCGATGATCGATCTCGCAAACCTCTTGATCGCTGACGCGAAGCAGGAGTGCAACCTCGACTTCGACATCAAGCGGTATTCCGCGGACGGCGCCGGCGCTGCATCGGGAGCATCGCTCACGATGGCCCAGCTCCAGCAAGAAGGGGTTACGACGGTCGTGTGCTACTGCATCCCCGTGCAGCCCGAGTCTGCCGTTTCGAAGTTCCAAACCGCTGCGACGCAGGCCAGCTATTACCCGGAGTGGTTCTGGGACTCCGCGAGCGCTATGGATCGCGCGGTGTGGCACCAGGTCTACGGTCGTGACGGATCGGGTCGTCAGAATTCTCTCGGCGTCACGTATTTCTGGCGCATGCCGCAGTTCAAGCAACAGTTCCACTACAAGGCATACCAAGAGCAGACGAAGGACGGCAGCACGCCGAACTCGCGCTGGAACTTCACCATCTACCACCTGTTCATGAACCTGTTCACCGCGTTGCAAGCGGCGGGGCCGACGCTCGATCCGCAACACGTCGAGCAAGGGATGTTCACGTTCCAGTACCACACGCCTGCGTCGTGCAATAAGCCTGCGTCCTTCACCACGGAGCAATGTCAGCTGCCGACCGGCAGCTACGGTGACGGGGGGCCGAGCAGGTACACGTTCATCGACACTGCGATGGGCTGGTGGTGGGACCAGACCGGCACGCCTCCGGGCGGCAAGCCGGGTGAAGGCTGCTTCCGCGTCGTCCAGAACGGACGAAGGTTCTACGGTGAGCACCCACCGGGATTCACGCCTCCGGAGAACGAGATGTGGACGCGCGGCGACAGTGACCTGTTCACCGTCGATCGCGGTGGCGACAGATCCGTCGGACCGTGGAACGCCCCGTGCACGGAGGATTCAAGGAAGATCACGGACCCGTCCGCGGCCGACCTGCAATAGGCGTGGCTCGGCACACGGGGTCCAAAAAGACCGAAGGAAGGAAGAGAGGACAAGGCATGGCAACGGTTGCACCTGCGAAACGGACGAGGGTCACTCGCGGTCCTGAGATCAACGCGCGCGTCTTCCACGAGACGTTCGAAGGCATCGTGCGCAACGTCGGCAAGGTCATCAAGGGCAAGGACGACATAATCCGTCTCGCCCTCGTCGCGATGCTCTGTGAAGGGCACATCTTATTCGAGGATGTTCCCGGAACAGGCAAGACGATGCTCGCGCGCGCTCTCGCCCAATCGATGAATGCGCTCTCATCGCGCATCCAGTGCACCCCGGACATGCTTCCCGGTGACGTCACCGGCTCCAACATCTTCGATGCGCGCAAGAACGAGTTCTACTTCCGTCCCGGCCCGGTGTTCGCGAACATCCTCCTCTCGGATGAGATCAACCGCGCGACGCCGAAGACGCAGTCTTCGCTCCTCGAGGCGATGGCCGAGCGCAAGACGACGGTGGAAGGCACGATGCACTTGCTTCCGCGCCCGTTCCTCGTCCTCGCGACGCAGAACCCCGTCGAGCTCGCCGGCACGTTCCCGCTTCCCGAAGCACAGCTCGACCGTTTCATGTTCAAGCTGTCGCTCGGGTACGCGGACCGTGACTCCGAGCTGCAGGTTGTGTTCGACAACGCGCGCGAGCTATCCGTCGAGTCACTAGGAAGCGTCTGCGACACGGAGACGATCGCGGCGATGATCGACTACTGCCAAACGAAGGTCGAAGTCACGCCCGAGGTCGGCTACTACATGGTCGACCTCTCGCGTGCGACGCGCGAAGAGGCGTCTCTGACGCTCGCCGCTTCGCCGCGCGCGTCGATCTCGCTGCTGCGCGCGTCCCGCGTGCTCGCCGCGAGCGACGGCCGCACGCACGTGTTCCCGGACGACGTCCGGTACGTCCTGAAGCCGGTCATGGGACACCGTCTCATCCTTGCTCCGGATGCCATCCTTCGCGGTGAGACGGTCGACCAGGTTCTCGAGCGCATCACCAACCGGGTGAAGGCGCCGCTCCACAGCGGCTCCGGAGAGAAGAAGAAGAAGGTCTGATGGCGAAGAAGCGCCGCCGGCTCCAAGCACTGTCTCGCGCAGTCGAAACCTTCGCCGTCACGTTCTCGGCGAAGCGGATGCGCGCGTCGATCCAGCGCTTCGAGCGACGCATCGGCGTCACCAAGATGGGTGGCGTCGCGCTTGCGCTCGCGATCCTTCTGTGGCTCGTCGCGCGCGTGGTTGCGGGGAAGACGCTGTACCTGTTCGCATACGGCGCGTTCCTCCTCGTGATCGGCACGTGGGCCATCGCGAAGCGCAAGCTTCCGCTCGAAGGTGAGCGTTCGGAGACCCGCGTTCGCGCGCGCGTGGGTGAGGTGCTGGGCGTCGAGCTGACGCTTCGTTCGAAGCGCCGTCTGAACACGCTCGTGCTGGAAGAGCAAGTGCCCGACCGCATGGGCGGCTCGGTGACGCTGCCGATCCCCACGCTGAAGAGCGGCCAGGAGATCCACCACGCCTACCGCCTGCACTGGCGGCGTCGCGGCGTTTACAAGCTCGGGCCGCTCGTCGCGCGCTGGGGCGACCCGCTGGGTCTCACGCAGCGGGAGATGGAGCTTGCGCCGTCCTTCGAGCTGATGGTGCATCCGTCGATCGAGCCGGTGGTCAGCCGCCCGCTCACACGCCAGTTCGAAGATCCACCGATCCGCCCGCCCGTTTCCAAGCCGTGGCCGTCGGGTCTCGAGTTCTACGGGATGCGCGACTACACGCCGGGAGATGACCTCCGCCGGGTCGTGTGGAAGGTGTTCGCGCGTACCGGACGCATGATGGTGCGTGAGTCCGAGCAGGGCATCACGGACCAGATCACGATCATGATCGACACCGACCC
>JBHELL010000139.1:0-2983 GCA_046263075.1 Actinomycetota bacterium
AGCCTGTTCGAGCTTCGCTTTGTAGAACGGCGAGCGATCCCAGCAGATCTCAACGGTGTCTTTTAGGAGTTCGGCGTGATGCGCCGCGCGCGCGGCCTCGTCGAGCGTCTCGCGCTCGTCGAACACGCCGGTCTTGCGGTCCATCGCGCGCAGCCTAGAGGAGCAGCCAGCGCGCGCGCATGTATGCCGCCGCCTAGCCGGCGAGTGGCGGCCGGTGCGCGTTCACGACGTCGCAGGGCAGGTAGACGTTGAAGCACGCGCCGCCGGCGTCGCCGTCTTCCACCCACGCCGAGCCGCCGTGGAGGTCGGCGAAGCGCGCGACGAGCGCGAGACCGATCCCGACACCCGGAGCGTGCTTGTTCACTTCGGAGCCTTGCTGGAACGGAAGGAAGATCGTTCGCTTCAAGTCATCGGGCACACCGGCCCCGCTGTCTTCGACGGAGATCAAGAGACCGCCGTCGCGCGCGCGCGCCCGAACCGCCACCCTGGTCCCGGAGCTCGTGTGTCGCGCTGCGTTCCGCAGCAGGTTCTCGACGATCCGTTCGACCTTGGGGCCGTCGATGCAAGCGATGATCGGCTCGATGTCGACCACAACAGGCCGGTCGTCTGCGACCCCCGACTCCTCGACCATGCGCACCATCAGGTCGCGCACGAGCGTCGGCGCGCGCTTGGGCGCGAGCATGCCGCGGCTGAGCCGGTCCAGATCGAGCGCGTCTTCGAGCAGTCGCTGAAGTTTGCGTGCGTTCACCGCGAGTCTGCCGAGGACTTGCTCTCGATCGGCGGCAGGCATCGCATCGCCCGATTGTTCCAACGTGAGTGCGTATCCGAGAACGGACGTGAGGGGTGTTCGAAGTTCGTGGCTCACCGCGGACAGGAAGCTGTTCTTCATCTCGTCCAAACGGTGTCGCTCGGTCACGTCTCGGAAGCTCCACACGCGTCCGACCGTCGAGCCGGCGACCTTCTGTGGTTTCGAATAGCGCTCGAACGTACGTCCGTCCCGGAAATGAAGCTCGTCGAAGCTTTCTGCATGCGGATGCGCGTACAACTCCCGAACCTTGCCGACGAACGCGTCGGGGTCATCGAGCTGATCGAGCACGAATGTGAGCGCTTCATCGTCCGATCCTCGATCGACGATCTCGTCCGGGATGCTCCACATCTCGACGAACTTGCGATTGAAGCTCGTGAGCTTGCCCGTTGCATCCACGACGAGGATCCCGTCCGCGGTCGATTCCAACGTTGCCGCGACCAAACTCGCCGCGCGCTCGCGCTCGTTCTCCATCCGCTTGCGGGCGGTGATGTCGCGGAACGAAACGACGGTTCCGACGACGACGTCTCGTTCGCGGATCGGCGAACAGCCGAACTCCCCGGGGAAGGTGCTCCCATCGGTGCGCTCCACGACGGTTTCAATGGTCATCGTGTTGCCCGCCGGATCGTGGTCGGCCAGTGCGGCGATGAACCTCGTGGCAGGCCGGCCGACGAGATCGTCGACCGGACATCCCAGGATCGACGATGCGACTTCATTGGCGAACGTGATCGTGCCGTCGGGGGAGAAACCGAAGATGCCTTCGGCCGTCGAGTCGAGGATCTGTTGGGTGTGTGCGCGCGCGGATTCGTTCAGCCGCCACGCCACCATGTTGGCGACGCTCGCGAACAGCACGAACACCGCATGGATCGCCGCCCATCGCCACGGGTGCGCGATCGCGGCGGCGTGGTCGTAGACCGAACGAGGATCGATCGCGCCCATCACGCCGTGATGGAGCAACACGAATCCGAGAGCGAGGAGGAAGGGGAACCAGTCTTGGTACAGCGTGATGACCGCCACCATGGCGAAGAAGTGGAAATGCGATTCGATCATCCCGCCGGAGAAATGCACGAGGAGCGCCGACGATGTGACGAGCCCGAACGTCGCGACGCCGGATCGGAAGTAACGGCTGCGGAAGAAACGGAAGCGTCCGTGATATCCCGAAACCATCGCCGTGATCACGACGATGTTGGCTTCGCCTGCTGCATGGATCGTGGGCGAGCCGCGCACCAGCGCGAAGATGAACAAGCCGAAAGCTTGGACGAAGAGCAAGATGCGGATCCCGCGATGCCGGCGCTCGAACAATTCGGTTGGCAGGCCTCGGCCTTCAGGGATCGATCGCCGGATGGCGGTGCCGAGCGCGCGCAGGGGCGAACCCGACCGCTCGGTAACTATCGCGACATTCTCTTGCACCCTGGAAACATCGACCAGAGCCTCGCAACGGTGGATGGCGCACGTGTGCCGTCTTGCGGGTGACTACTTCGGGTCAGATCAGTCGAGCGCGCTCGGCCCGCCGTCGAAGAGTTTCTCGATCTCTGCTCCGAGCTCGGAAGGTTCCCACCGCGCGCCCTTGTCGATCGTGTTGCCCGCCGACCACGGCCGCATGTGCTGCACGGAGCCGGCGAACACCACGAACACCTGGCCGCTGATGTGGCTCGCCGCATCCGAGGCGAGATACGCGACGAGCGGGGCGACGTTCTCGGGCGCGAACTGGTCGAACGAGCTCGGATCCTCGGGCGCGCCCATGATGGTGTCGCCGAACGTCTGCGTGATCAGCCGCGTGCGCGCGCGCGGCGCGATGCAGTTGGCCGTCACGCCGTACCGCTTCAGCTCGCGCGCGGCCACCATCGTCAGTGCCGCGATGCCCGCTTTCGCCGCCGCGTAGTTCGCCTGCCCGGCCATCCCGATGAATCCGGACTCGCTCGCGGTGTTGACGATCCGGCCGGCCACGGTCTCCCCGGCCTTCGAGCGCGCGCGCCAGTGGTTCGCCGCGTGATGCGTCGTTGCGGCGTGGCCCTTGAGATGCACGCGTATCACCGAATCCCAATCGTCCTCGGTCATGTTGACGACGACGCGGTCGCGAAGGATCCCGGCGTTGTTGACCAAGATGTCGAGCTTCCCGAACCCGCTGATCGCTTGATCGACGAGAGACGCTGCTCCCGTCCACGACGCGACGTCGTC
>JBHELL010000140.1:0-6926 GCA_046263075.1 Actinomycetota bacterium
GATGCGTCGTTCGCACCGTGCCCCGCCTACACGGAAAGCATCGCCGACCTCGACGGCAAAGTCGCGGCGAGCTACTCGCTGACTTGCGACGGCGCAGAATCGGTGCGCGCGGGATCGAGCGTGACGTTCGAGATGAACCTCACACTGCCAGCAGGGATACCGGCAGGAAACGGACGGCTCGTGTGGCAGCTCGGCGACGTGAATGCGACATCCCCGCTCACGGTAACGAACTAGCCCAGCGCGATCGGCGCGAACGCCCCGGCGCGCGCGCGGCCTAGCCGGACAGCGCGCGCTCGATGCGCCGGTCGGGGATGAGCCACATCAGCGCCACGGCCACGTACACCGCGAGCGACGCCCAGCGCGCGGGGTACGCGAGCACGATCCCGATCGCATACGCCACCACGGAGATCCGGCCTTTCACGTCACTCCCGATCGCGCGCGCGATGAGCGACTCGGCACCGTGTTCCGCCAGGATCGCGCGCACGAGTATGTAGTACGCCGCGCCCGCGCAGAAAAGCACGACGCCGTAGGCCGCAACCGGTAGCGGCGCGAAGCGGCTCCCGCCCGTCCAATCGGTGATGAAGGGCACCAGCGACAGCCAGAACAAAAGATGCATGTTCGCCCACAAGATGTTCCCGTTGACGCGCTCGATCGCGAACAGCAGATGATGGTGGTTGTTCCAGTAGATCGCGAGGATCGCGAAGCTCAACACGTACATCGACAGGCTCGGCACTTCATGCCGCAACGCCGTCCACGACGAGCCCGACGGCCTGCGCAACGCGAGCACCATCACCGTCATGACGATCGCGATCACCGCGTCGCTGAACGCTTCGAGCCGCCGCGACGTCAACGGCTACACCCGCTCGAGCTCGTGCTCCTGCTCGATGGCGAACGACGGTATCGACCTGTCGAGCCACCGAGGCAGCCACCAGTTAGCGTCGCCGAGCAGCTCCATCGTCGCGGGAACCAAGATCATCCGGACGAGCGTCGCGTCCACGAACACCGCCACCGCGAGCCCGAGCCCGATCTCCTTGATCTGCCGGATGTCGAAGCCGATCACGAACGTCAGGAATACCGCGATCATGATCGCCGCCGCCGCAGTGATCACGCGACCCGTCGACGCGACGCCGTCCGCCACCGAACGCGCGTTGTCGCGTGACCGCAGGTATTCCTCACGCACGCGCGACAACAAGAAGATCTCGTAGTCCATCGACAATCCGAACAAGATCGTGAACATCATCATCGGCACCCACGACTCGATCGGACCGGTGCGATCGACGCCGATGATCTGTCGCAGCCATCCCCACTGGAAGACGGCCACGACGACGCCGTACGCCGCGCCGATCGAGAGCAGGTTCATGATCGCAGCCTTTATCGGCACGAGGACCGAACGGAACACAGCCATGAGGAGCATGAACGACAGCGCGATCACGACGAGGATCAGGATCGGTAGCCGATCCGCGATCTTCGCAGCGAAGTCCACGAAGGTTGCGACGAGCCCGCCGACGAACACCCGAACGCCCGTGCCGTTCGTGATCGACGGGATCACCGACCGTCGCAGCTCTTTGACGAGGACGCTCGTCGCCGCGTCTTGTGGAGCCGTCCGGGGAACAACCGTGATGATCGCAGCCGTGCCTGCGTTGTTCGGAACGACGGGCGAAACGAACGCGACATCGGCTACGCGCTGCAACCGCTCGTCGAGCCGGCGCAACGTGTCCAGGTCCTTCGTTCCGCGCACCTGCGCAGCGAGCAGGAGCGGCCCGTTGAATCCGGGGCCGAACCCTTCGGACAAAAGGTCGTACGCACGCCTCGTCGTGAGCGTCGCCGGGTCGTTCCCTGCGTCGGCGCTCCCGAGCCGCATCGAGAACAAGGGGACGGCGAGCAGCACGATCAGTGCAAGGCCGGCGAGGCCCGCCGTCCAGGGCGTCCTCTGGATGAGGCGGCTCCACCGGAACCAGAAACCGGTCCGCGCCCTGGTCTCGTCGCGGTGGAAGAACGGGATGTGCAGCTTCTCGATGTTGCGACCGGCGAAGCCGAGCATCGCCGGCAACAACGTCACCGACGCGAGCATCGTCACGAAAACTGATGCAGCGCCGCCGACGGCGACTCCCTGAGCGAACTGGAAGCCCATCAGCAAGATGCCGAGCAGCGAGATCACGACGATCGTTCCCGCGAAGATGACCGCTCGCCCGGCCGTCGTCATCGCGCGCACGGTGGCCGCTTCCGGGTCGAGTCCTTCGTGCAACCCCTGCCGGTACCGCGTGAGTATGAACAGCGCGTAATCGATGCCGACACCGATCCCGATCATCGCCGAGACTTGTGGGGCGAACTCCGGCACGCTCACGACGTGTGCGGAAAGCAGCAGCAACCCGAGACCGATCCCGATCCCGAGGATCGCCGTCAGCAACGGTAACCCCGCAGCGAGCAACGACCCGAACGTGATCAGCAAGATCAACAACGCTGCGAGCAACCCGACGGCTTCGGTTCCGCCGGGCTTCTGTTGTTGCGTCGCGATCGCGACGTCGCCGCCGTACTCGACGTCGATGCCGCGCGACTCCAGGCGATCGACGCGCGCGCGGACCCTTTCGAACGTGGACTTCGAAACGTCGAAGGCTTGTTTGTCGAAGCGAACCTCGGCGTACGCGATCCGGACGGTTCGCGACACGTGCGGGTCAGAGTTGCGCGGGCACCGACCCGGCGTGCAAAGGGACGGCGCCGTCACGGAATCAACACCGGCGACGCCGTCGAGCCGCAACGCCGACTCGACGGCGGCGACGTCTGCGGCAGACGGCGGGCGCGAGAACTTCATGACGATGTCCAGCGAACCACCCGCGCGCGCGGGGAACGTCGAACGCAGGAGGTCGAGCGCTTGCTGCGACTCGGCGCCGGGAAGGGAGAAGTTGCGCTGGTACTCGCCGCCGGCCTTGCCACCCAGTACGGCGAACCCGAGGAACGCCACGATCCAGACAACCAGCGTCCGCTTACGGTGCGTGAACGTCCAACGCGCGACCTTCTCGAGCATGTCGACCCCCTTGGCCCGGCCCAACTCTATCGCCGGCCGACGCCGAGCGAGCGCGCCCGGATCGCGACGTTCGCGCCCGGGAAGCCGCAGCGTAATTGAGCAGGAGCCGCCGCAGAGATTGACCCGGTAACCACCCCTGCGGGCCATTGAGAATGGTCACGGCCATTTCGAACACTAAGGGAGATGGTCGATGGGGCTGCAGGTCTCGCGCGCGCGAGCTATCTCGGGCGTCGAAGCCCGCACGCGCACGACACCCGCATCCTGCGCGCAGACCTCCGCGTCGCGCTCGAGGGCATCGCGATGCTTGGCACGCTGGCGCTTCTCATGTGGGCCTTCAGCTTCGCGGTGAAGCCCGGGATCCTCATCCCATCCCACGCGAGCGACAAACCGCCTGCGACGGCGCCCTCCGACAAGGCGCTCGATGACCTTTTCGGCGAGCCGGCGGCACCGCAGCACGCCGCGACGGTAGCTCGTCACACGGCCCCGGCAACGGCGATCAAGACCCACACGACCGCACCTGCAACGCAGATGGCGCCGCAAGACGCCACCTCCGTCCCCGTGATCCCGCCGCCGCCGCCGGTCCAAGCGGGTCAGACGCAGACGCCGGAAGGGACGTCGATCACGGTCGCCGGCATCAAGATGACGCTGCCGTTGTAGGCCCAGCCGGCGAGCCGGCTCGGGTTAGCCTGCGCGGCGAGCGGCTGCGACTCGCGACGGCACGCGATGCTTCGGAGGTTGCGGCGATGCGACACCACGTTCGGTCGCAACGCGAAGCATCTCGGCTCGCACCTCGCCCGCCATCGTGCGCGCGACCGACTCCAGACGCCGGGCCGGCCAGAGCACGCCGCGCGCGCCCGACGGCCGCTCGACGCGTACCGTCAGCTCGCTGTCGCGCGGAGACATCTCGATCAGCTCCACATGCGCCGGCGCGGACCAGTCACCCGCGTACCACCGGCCGTTGATCCGGTAGGAGCAGGTGTTGCCGGCGTAGCGCACCGTCTGGATGCCGGTCCCGTCCGCCTCGAAGCGGGCGCGGAACAGCCACACGTTGCCGGGCAGGAGTCGCGCCGCGTCGCCGGCCGGGACCGGGAGCGGCTCGCTCCACCAGGAACTTCTCTTGCTATCCATACTGGCTGTATGTTAGATACAGTCTGTATGTATGTCAAGTCGCGGCTCGAAAAAAAGTCCAACCCAGCTGGGAAATCAGTCCAAGACCAAGCTCGTTCGTGAAAGCCCTGGATACAGGCAGTCGGTATGACTACTCTTGATCTCATGAAGGTCCGATCCCGCAAGGTCGAGCAGGCCGAGGCCACTCGCACCGAGCTGCTGCGGGTCGCGCGAGAGCTTTTCACCTCCGAGGGGTTCGCCGAGACCTCGACCGAAGAGCTCGTTCAGCGCGCGGGGGTCACCCGAGGCGCCCTCTATCACCACTTCGCGAGCAAGGAGGAGCTCCTCCGCGATCTCGTGATGGAGATCGGCGAGGACCTCACGCAGAAGATCCACGTCGCCGCGACGAATCGCGCGACGGTCCTCGAAGGCTTCATCGCCGGATGCGAGGTCTTCCTCGACGCCTGCCTTGACCCGAGCGTCCAACGCATCTTGATCATCGAGGCGCCCGCGGTGCTGGGGGCAGACGAGATGCGCCAGATCGACGAGCGCTGCTGGCTCTCGGTCATGAAGGTCGGTATCGCGAAAGCGATCGACGCCGGCGAGATCGTCGCGCAACCGGTCGAGACGCTCGCGCGCGTCATGCTCGGCGCGATGTACGAAGGCGCGCTGCACATCGCGCGCGCGGACGATCACGTTGCGGCTCGACAGGAAGTCGGCACGATCTTGCGTCGGTTCCTCAGCGCCCTGGTCGTCAACGCCGGCGCCGCTACGACCTGATCGATGGATCGGCCCACATGATGGCGGACATCGTCGTGATCGGGCTCGGTCCGGGCGGTGAAGATGTCGCCGGGAAGCTCGCCGAAGCCGGCCTCGATGTCGTCGGGATCGATCGAGGCCTTGTTGGCGGCGAATGTCCCTACTTCGGATGCGTCCCGACCAAGATGATGATCCGCGCGGCGAACCTTCTCGCGGAAGCGCGCCGTATCGAAGGCGTCGCGGGCCATGCGGACGTGAAACCGGACTGGGAGCCGGTCGCGCAGCGCATCCGCGACGAGGCGACCGATGATTGGAACGACCAGGTCGCGGTCGACCGGCTCGTTGGGAAAGGCGCGCGTTTCGTGCGCGGCTCGGCGCGGATCGACGGACCGCATCGCGTCGCCGTCGACGATCAGGTCATCGAAACCGACAAGATCGTGATCGCGACCGGCACCCAACCCGCGATCCCACCGATCCCCGGGCTCGACGGCGTTCCATTCTGGACGAACCACGAAGCGGTGCAGGCGAAAGAGCTTCCGCGCTCGCTCGTGGTTCTCGGCGGCGGCGCGATCGGCATGGAGATCGGGCAAGCGATGTCACGTTTCGGCGTCGCGGTCACCATCGTCGAAGGCCTCGACCGCTTGGTACCGCTCGAAGAGCCGGAGTCGAGCGCGCTCATCGCGGACATCTTCCACCGCGAGAACATCGCTGTACGCACCGGGGCGAAGGTCACGGCCGTCGAGCGCGCGGGCGATCTCATCGCGGTCGTGCTCGACGACGGCTCGAAGATCACCGGCGAAACGCTGCTCGTCGCGACCGGGCGCCGCGCGCACCTCGACGAGCTCGGCATCGGGACGATCGGGCTCGACGACTCGGCGCGCACGATCCCCGTCGACGAACGTTGCCGAGCCGCGGACGGGGTGTGGGCGCTCGGCGACGTCACCGGCGCAGGGCCGTTCACGCACATCTCGATGTATCAGGCGCGGCTGGTGCGCGAAGACATCCTCGGTCATCCCGCCGAGCCGGCGAGCTACGCGGCGCTGCCGCGCGTCACATTCACCGATCCAGAGATCGGATCGGTCGGGCTTACCGAAGCGCAAGCGCGCGAGCAGAACCTCGACGTGCGCGTCGGGCTGTCGACGGTGCAAAGCTCGGCGCGTGGATGGATCCACAAGACCGGCAACGAAGGAATCATCAAGCTCGTCGAGGATGCGACGCGCGGCGTGCTCGTCGGCGCGACGAGCGCCGGACCCGGCGGCGGCGAGGTGCTCGCGATGCTCACGCTCGCCGTGCACGCTGAGATCCCGGTCCGGACGCTGCGCACCATGATCTACGCCTACCCGACGTTCCATCGCGGGATCGAAGACGCGTTGCGCGCGCTCGCGTGAAGGACCCTTACGACTTGTCGAGCTGAAGCGCCGCCGAGTTGATGCAGTAGCGCAACCCGTTCGAGCCCGGCCCGTCGGGGAACACGTGTCCGAGATGCGACCCGCACCGCCGGCACTTCACTTCGGTGCGGATCATCCCATGACTGTCGTCGGTCTCGGTTACGACGTTCTCGGCAACCGCAGGATCCGTGAAACTCGGCCAGCCCGTTCCTGAATCGAACTTCGTGTCCGAGCTGAACAGCTCCGCTCCGCAGCCACGACAGCGGTACATGCCGTCGTCGTGACAATCCCAGTACTCGCCCGTGAACGCGCGCTCGGTGCCCTTCTCGCGCATCACCGAGTACTGCTGCGGCGTCAACTCGTTGCGCCACTGCTCGTCGTCTTTGATGATCTCAGGTGCCGTCACTGTCGATATCCCTCCACCGTCGACGCATCTCGTACCTTCGCTTCGCCGGGATCCACGCGTGATCGATCGGCGTCAGATCGTCGGCGCGCGAGTAGAGCGAATGCTCCTCTTCGGCGAGCCGCTCGATCGCCTTGACGATCTCGGCATCCTCCATTGCAAGCCTCCTCAGATGCGGAGCGGTCGTGTCGGCGCCATGACCGCGGACGGCTGCTCGCGCCAGATCTCCGGTTGCACGTCGATGTAC
>JBHELL010000141.1:0-7003 GCA_046263075.1 Actinomycetota bacterium
CGCCGGCGTCGGGTGCAGTATGGACGCGAGCGTGAGTGCATCGGGGGCCGGCGCGCGCAGCTCGCCTCCGACCCAGGTTGCCAAGTGCCAGAGTTTCGAGGTGGACAGCGCGAAGGCGGGTTCGGGCGTATCCAATCGCGCGACGCTCGACAGCGTCGATCGAACGGCCTCCGCGGCGAACCGGTGCTCTGCTTGGTCCTTCGGCGACGCGAGCAAGCGGGAGCCGTCCGGATCGAGGGCGCGCGCGATGGTGCCTGCAAGTGGCCGGGCGATCACGCGCGCGCCCTCGCGCGCGACGAGCAATTCCGGCGTCGCTCCGACGAACCCGCGCACGCCGAAGCGATACGCGTCCGGCTCGACGGTACGGAGCTTCTCGAGGAGGCGGGGCACGTCGAACGGGTGATCCGATTCCGCGACGACGGTCCGCGCCAGCACCACTTTGTCGAGCTCGCCCGCCGAGATGCGCGCGCGCGCCTCGGCGACGGCTTCTTCGTACGAAGACGGCGGCGCCTCCGACGCGACGCGCAGCGTGTCCCACGGCTCGGGCGGGGGATCGTGCGGCATCGTCTCGGGCAGCGCCGTGCCCACGGCGCCGGTTTCGATCATCCATGCTCGCTTCCCGCGCCGCACGATCGCGAGCGCCGGGACGACGAGCTCGAACTCCGCCGAGCCGTCGAACGGGATCGCAGCCGTCACGATCGCTTCGCCGTCGATCGACGACAAGGCTTCTGCGGCGAGCCGCGCCGCGCGCGCGACGTGGTCCGGTCCGGCGGGCACCGCGATGCGAACCGCCGCGCCGACGCCGACGATCCCTTCGTTGCCTCGCTCGAAGTAGAAGCCGGTGGCCGGGTCGTAGTAGTCGAGGAGATCCGGTTTCCCACGCAGCTTGGTCGTGCGCGCGCGCAACGCCCGGTCGGTCTTCATGCGCGCGTCCCCGTCAGGAGTTGCGCGATGCCGCCGCCGAACAGCGTGCGGCGCGCGTCGGCGAAGCCGGCTTTGCGGAGCATCGCGAGCAGCTCGTCGGGCGGCGGGAGATAGGCGACCGAGCGCGGGAGATACTCGTACGCGCTGCGATCGGAAAGCAATCCTCCGATCTTCGGCACGACTTTGTTGAAGTAGATCGCGTGACCGCGGCGCATGAAAGCGTTGCGCGGCTCGGACACTTCGAGCAGCGCGATACGCCCGCCGGGGCGCACGACGCGCACGATCTCGGCGAAGAGCGTCTCGAGCGACACGACGTTGCGCAAGGCGAAGCCGCACGTGACGCCGTCCGCGTATCCGTCGGGGACCGGAAGCCGCAAGATGTCGGCCGCCACGAGCGGCGCGCGCACGTGAGCCGCGCGGAGCATCTCGACGGAGAAGTCGATGCCGGTCGGCGCGTACCCGCCGTTGATGAGCTCGCGACAGAGATCGCCGGTCCCGCACGCGAGATCCAGGACGCGCGCGCCGACCGGCAATGCCAGTGACGCAACCGTCTTCCGCCGCCACCCGACGTCCATCCCGAACGTCATCACGCGGTTCACGAGGTCGTAGCGCCGCGCGATCGAGTCGAACATCGTTCGCACCGCGCGTGCTTTCTCGTCTCCGACCGGGAGCGGCTGGTTCACGTGTTCACTCTATGAGTGCGCCCGAGCGCGTGCGAACTCCACCGCTTTCGGCAACACGTCGCCCGCTCGTCCTCGAACGACGACATCGGCGGCACCGTCGAGCGGCGTCGGCTCGGCGTTCACGATCGCAAGGCGTGCGCCGTATCGAACCGCTTCCATCGGGATGCCGGCAGCGGGATACACCACAAGCGAGGATCCGATCACGAGACACAGATCCGCGTTCTGCGCGCGCGCGTAAGCATCGTCGACGACGTCGAGCGGCATCGGCTCGTTGAACAAGATGGTTCCGCTCTTGAGGATGCCGCCGCACCGCAGGCACTTAGGATCCGACTCGCCCCGGCGCACCCGTTCGTACGTTTCGTCCGCCGGCGTGCGCGCGCGGCACGCGAGGCACCGGACCGTCCTCGGGCTGCCGTGCAGCTCCAGCACGACCGTGGAGCCCGCCTCTTGGTGCAGTCCGTCGATGTTCTGCGTGATGACGCAGTCGAGGATGCCCATCGTTTCGAGCTCTGCGATCGCGTGGTGGCCCGCGTTCGGCTCATGGTGTTGCTGTTGCCGCTCGAGTCGAGCGCGCCAGATGCGCGCGCGGTGCTCGCTGCTGCCGATGTATCTCTCGAGCGTGAAGTCGGAAGGATCGAGCTTCGTCCACACACCCTGCGGACCACGGAAGTCTGGGATGCCCGACTCCGTCGATATGCCTGCGCCGGTGAAAGCCACGATCCGTCGCGAGGACGCGATCAGTTCGCCGAGCTGCTCGATCATGACGTCAGGATACGCGCGCGAACGCGGCGCGGATGCGCCGTACGAGAGATCGAGCATCCACGTCGTCATCGTTGCGCGGAGGCCGGTGCCGTCGCTGTACGGCTCGACGATGGGTGCGAGCTCGTCTCCCTGCGTCGTGCAAGGGATGCGGCTTCCTCGCCGTCGAGAGTGAAGGGGCCGTTGTATCGCCGTGCCGCATCCGCGGAAATCACGCGTCCGACACCCTCGCACAACGCGTGCAGGAGCGGCTGCTTCTCCACCTCTTGCCACATCGCTGCATTGCGCGGATGTCTTATCCATGACGCGATGCTAGCGCCCGCGATGGGAAACAGAGCGCGCGCCCGCCGGGTGTGGAGGACGATGCCACCCGACGAGCGCGTAGAGAGAGGTTCTTCAGGCGAGAACGGTGCCGACCTGCGTCCGCGACACGTTCCCCGACTGATCGACGACGGCGATCGTCACCGTGTAGTGCCCCGGCGCGACCGATAACGACGGCGACCACGATGCCGTTTGCGCGCCTGCGCCGACCGCATTGCGGACGATCGTCGTCGCGATCGCGCCGGTGGCGGTCGAGCGGAACTCCACGCCGTAGGACAGCACCGACGAGTAGTCGTCCGCGGCCGCGAACGTCACCGTCACCGGTTGGTTCGTGGCGCGTACGCCGTCCGACGCCGCGGCGTTGGCGATCACCGGCGCGGTCGTGTCTATCGCGAGAACCGATACGGCCGGTGCACCCCAGGTTCCGTCGGAACCGCGCACCCACACAGCGTGCGGGCCGGTGAGACCTGCAGGCACCTTCACCGTCGCGGCGACACGCTCGGTCGTTCCGCCCCACGCGCCGTCAACGGGCTGCATCGCAACCGCCGGTGCGTCCGGCTTGTCGAATACGACCTGGGCAGAGGTGATCGGCTTGGATGATGTGATCGTCGCGGTGACGGTAGACGAGCCGCCGTTGCCGGCGACTGTCGCGCGCGCGAGGCTCGTCGACGGGCCGGCGCTTGCGAGCGCGCGCGCGGCGTCGATCCGCCCGTAGCCGAAGTAGTCGTCGCGCCCTGCGTCGCCGAGATCGTCGGCGGTGCGCTCGATGATCGAGCGGACCTGCGCGGGCGTGCGCGACGGGTCTTGCATGAAGAGCATCGCAGCGAGGGCGGAGACTTGCGGCGTCGCAGCGGATGTCCCGCACGGCGCGCGCCCCGTCTCGCTCGGCATCACGTTCAGCCCGTAAAGCCGGTCGGCCGGTGCTGCCACCGATACGTTCGAGTTGTAGTTCGCGCACGATGCGTGGCGATCGTTCTGGTCGGTACCGGTGACCGACATCGACTCGGGATACGAGCCCGGGTAGAACGCGGCGTTGCCCGTGTTGTTGCCGGCCGCAGCCACGACGAGCGAAGCCCGATGCGTCGCGTCGCCTGCGACTGCACGGCGGATCGCATCGTGCACCGCTTGCGAATCGCCGAGGATCCCGAGCGAGAGGTTGATCACGCGCGCGTCGTGCTGCCACGCGTACACGATCGCATCGGCGAGTGCCGCGGCGTCGGTATTGCCCCCGCCGTCGACGACGGTCAGCGGCATGACGCGTGCGGCGTATCCGAGACCGGCAGCGTCGCGCGCGTTTCCGGTCGCGGCTGCGGCGAGGCCCGCAACGAACGTGCCGTGGTACTGCGCGGAGCCGGTCCAGTGCGACTGATCGACCCAATCGCGCGCGTCTGCGAGGTCGAGCTGGCCGCCGTCGCGCGCATCGGTGCTCGAGCCGCCGGCGTTGATGAAGTCTGGGTTCGCCGGGTCGATGTGCGTGTCGAGGACGGCGATCGTGACGACGTCCGCCGGTTTGCTTGCCGCCGTGTAGGTCTTGCCGGGGAACTGGTCCCACGCGAACGGTGCGTTCGTCATGTCGAGCTGCCATTGCGACGGGAGGCCCTGACACGACGACACGCATGCATCGGTCGGTGTGAGCGCCACGCTGCCTCGATACACCGGCTCGGCGTACCCGTAGATCGCGCGCAGCCCGGCGATCGAAAGGGGCGACGCGATCTCTTGATACCCGATCGCGGGGATCGTGCGCAGGACGGTCGCGCTCGCGCGCGCATCTGCGATCAGTCGCAGCGCGTCGTTCAGCCCCGACACGCGCACGAGTGCGCGGCCGGGGACGACATGGGGGTTCGACGCGGTGCTCTGAGCGGCGCGCGCGGGCGCGGTTCCTGCGACGGCAAGCATGATCACGCCTGCGACGATCGCGCGGCGTACACGGTTCGATCCCATCTCCCTCACTCCGGTAGCGAAAACGCATGCCCGCTTCGCCCGTTCACGCGCGATGCGGGTGGTTCGCGGAGATGGCCCGATGCGACTAGTCATCCGATGTCATCCGAGGCGGATGCGGATGCGCCTGGCCGCGCGCGGCTCGACGGCTAGGATGCCCGCCATGATCGGCGTGATCGGCGCGGGCGCGATGGGGGCTGCCATGACCGTGCAGCTCATGCGCGCCGGCAACGACGTGTGGATCTTCACGACGCCCTTTGACGCGCCGTTCGTCGATGCCCACCGGCGGGGCGAGCCGCACCCCGGGCTGGGCGTCCCGCTGCCCCCACTCACGACGTTCGTCGAGCCCGACGTATGGGCTGATGCCCTCCCGAAGGTCGACCGGGTGGTGCTCGCGGTTGCCACGGCAGGGCTCGTCGAGACCGTTCGCGCGGCTGCACCCCACGTGCCCGGCGACGCCTTGTGGATCGTCGCGACGAAAGGCTGGGACGAAGAAGGTGTGCGGCCCGCGTCGGGGCTCGTCGTCGACGAGATCGGAGACCGATCACGCGTCGTCGCCGTCGTCGGCCCGTCGATCGCCGCGGAGGTGGCGCACGGGGTCCCGACGGCGGTTGTGTGCGCGTCGGAGAGCGCGCATGCGGCTCGTCACGTCGCGGAGATGTTCGACTCGCCTTTCTTCCGCACGTACACGTCGACCGACGTCACGGGCGTCGAGGTCGGCGCGATCATGAAGAACATCGTCGCGATCGCGGTCGGGATGTGCGACGGGTTGTGCGAAGCGTTCGGCGTGCCTGCCATGACCAACGCGAAGGCGTTCGTGTTCTCACGAGGGCTCGTCGAGATGGCGAAGCTCGCGGTCGCGCTCGGCGGGAGGTCCGAAACGATCCTCGGGCTCGCAGGCGCCGGCGATCTGTTCGTCACCGCGCTCGCTGGCCGCAATGGGAAGTACGGCAAACTTATCGGTGAAGGCAGGTCGCCCGAAGATGCGCTCGAGGAGATGCACACGACGGTGGAGGGATACGTGAACGCGCGCGCCGCCACCCTGCTCGCGCACCGGCACGGTCTCGAGCTGCCGCTCGTGCACACGGTCGCGAACGTGTTGTTCTACGGATTGCCTCCGCGCGAGGCGGTCGAACGCCTCGTGTCGCCGCCCGCGGAAGAGGAGCTGACGTGAGCGACGAACCGCCGCGCGACGAGCAGCCGTTCGAGGATGAGCGATTCTGGTCGGATCGCGCCGACGAACCCGACGAGCCGCCGTTCTGGACGGGATTCTCGCCCGACGAGCCGCCGTCCGACGAGGAGTGGCCGCCGGCACAAGAAAGCGCCGTCCAAGTCGACGAGCCGACCCAGTCGTATCGACCGTTCGCCGATCAACCGGACGACGAGCCGACGCGCGTCGTCGAACGCGAACCGACGCGGCCGCTCGCCGAGGAGCGTCCACCGACGGCGCCGCTCCTTCCGCCGCAGCCGCCGGTGGACGAGCCGCCGGCGTACGGGCCGCCCGCCGTTATCGAGACGCCGCCGCCACTCGCCGGTCCGCCCCGGCCGCTGCCGGACGAACTCGCGGAAGGTGATCTTCCGTCCATCGAAGAACTGACGTTCAAGCCGAAACCGGCTGCGACCTCGCCGTCGCCCTCGCCTCCGTCGCCCGGCCGTCCCGAACAGATCCTCTACACGCCGCCGCGCGCGTTCAAGCCCGTGACGTTGTCGAAACGCCGAGCCGCGACACTCGCGGCCTTCGCCGAGGCACTGCTGCCGCACGGCGGCCCGATCGTGCCGTCTGCATCCGAGGTCGAGGCGCCGGCGCGGCTCGACAAGACGATGCGGTCGTGGGACCCACAGGCGCGCAAGCTGTTCGCGCGCGCGCTGTCGATGCTCGACCTACAGACCATATTCTCGCGATCGCTGCGCCCGTTCCGTTCGTTGAAACCGGAAGCCGCGGGCGCGGCGCTCGCACGCGCCGCGAAGAGCCGGTGGGTCGCGCGGCGCGCGCCGGTCGATCTGCTGAAGTTCTACGTCACGAACGAGTGGGCGTCCTCGCCGGAAGTGGAAGCCGCGCTCGGCTACGACTACGGGTGCCGTACCGACGAGACCGCGCGCGACGCCGGCGCACTCGAAGTGCTGCAGTACCCGCAAGTATCGCGCGACCACACCGAAGACTGCGATGTCGTTGTGATCGGATCCGGCGCGGGCGGCGCCGTCGCCGCGAAGGAATTCGCCGAGCTCGGATTGTCGGTGATCGTGCTCGAAGAAGGCGGCTCATTCTCTCGTCGCGATTTCACCGGTCCTCCGTTCGAGCGTTTCATGCGTTTCTACCGGCAGCAAGGGATGACGGCAGCGCTCGGAACGCCGCCGATCCCGCTGCCGCTCGGCATGGC
>JBHELL010000142.1:0-3900 GCA_046263075.1 Actinomycetota bacterium
CCTCTGCGAGGCCGTCCGCGACCGCGCGCAGTTGCGGCGTGTTCATGTTCCCGCCGGCGCCGTGCGCGAGCACGACGTAGGTCGTTGCGCCGGCGGGCTCGTGCCATGCGAGCGAAACATCGCCGCCGTCCCACGAGACGCGCTCGGTGATCGCACCACCGCTTGAACGGTGTGCCGCCACGCGGGAGGAACGATCCGATCCGCGACGGCTAGGTCGAACACCTTCGCGGCACCGACGAACGCGCGCGCGGCACGCTTCGCGACGCCGAGCCGTGCCGCACGCTCGAATTCGCCCACGAGGTAGTAGTTCAGACCGAGCGCGAGGATCCAGGCCCATGCCGACGTCTCGACGGTTATGTCTTCGAACCCTGCTTTCTCGGCTAGCGCCTCGACGTCGTGGGGTTCGAACGTATGCAGGTTGGCGGCGATCGACGCGAGCTCCCAATGCCGCCGTTCGAGATCGGGCGTGCGACGCATCAGCGTGCGTGCACCCTCGAGCGCGCGCACCGCGACCCCGACGACGGCCGCGGTCTGGCGCTCACCGTTCGGGGTCGGTTCGGCCATCACCAGCGCGGTTCCGCCGGGCTCGAGCACGCGACGGATCTCTTTCAGCCCTGCGAGCGGGGCCGGCAGATGATGCAGGGCGCCGCGCGCGACGACCAGGTCGAAGCTTGCGTCGGCGTACGGCAGGCGCTCTCCATCTGCGAGCGTCGCGCGAACCTCGGTGTCGGTCTCTGCAGCGTTCTCGCGCGTGCGCTCGATCATCTTCGGCGAGAGGTCGGTTGCGTGAACCTCTGACGCGATCCCCGCGGCCGCGATCCCGATCGCGAGGTAGCCGGTCCCGCATGCGACGTCGAGCGCGCGCCGGGCACGCGGTACCGAGCCAAGCACACCCTGGAGCTCGCGCGTCACCTCACCGGCGATCGTGCCGTACTCGATGAGGAAGCGATCGTCGTAGAACTCGGCTTCGCGGTCGTGCACGAGCGCGTTCAGGGTCTTCGGGTCCATGCGGTATGTCTAGCCGAGTTCGGTGCGCAGCGCATCCTTGCGGATCTTGCCGCTGTCCGTCCTCGGCAACGAGTCGCGCAGCTCGAGCCGTTCGGGCAGCTTGTGCTTGGCGATCGCGCGCGCGGTCAGGAACACGATCATGTCGTCGAAGGTGAACGACTCGCGCGGCACGACGACGGCACACACGCGTTCGCCGAGCCGCTCGTCCGTCATGCCCACGATCGCAACGTCCGCGACGGAGGGGTGCTCGTGCAACAGATCCTCCAGCTCCTTCGCACTGATGTTCTCTCCGCCGCGGATGATGATGTCCTTCAGCCGCCCGACGACGTGCAGATAGCCGTCCTCGTCGATCGTGCCAAGGTCTCCGGTTGCGAACCATTCGTCCGTGAGAGGCTCGTCGACGTAGCCTTCGAACATCCCGGGGCCACGTGCCTGGATCTCGCCGCCTTCCGCGATGCGGATCTCGTTCGCGCCGAGCGCGCGACCGTCTGTTTCCAGGCGCGCGTGTTCGGTGTCGTCCATCGCGGTTGCCGTCAGGAAGGGGATCTCCGTCGAGCCGTACGCGCGCTTCACGCTGCACCCGAGTGCGGCGCCTGCGGCTCGGATCGCGGCGGCGGGGATCGTCGCCCCGCCGGTCGAGAAAAGACGGAAGGACTCGAGGTCGCGCGCGTGCTCGGCGAGCGTCAGCAGGAACGTCGGAGGGCCGGTCATGAATGTCGGGCGGTGCTCGCCCGCGCGCGAAGCGCGCGGCCGGTCCCATCTATCGAGCAACACGGTCGAGGTTCCGAGCGCGAATGGGGCGAGGATCCCGTACGACAAGCCGGCGATGTGAGCAACCGGCGGGCCGCCGAGGTAGCGGTCCTCAGGGGTCAGCGCATGCGCGCCGGCGAAGGTGCCTGTCTGATACAGCAGCGCGCGGTGTGTGTGCGGCACGCCTTTCGGTTCGCCGGTCGTGCCGCTCGTGAAGAGCAGGACCGCCGTCTCGTGGGGCCTCGCATCGTGCACCGGCGCTTCTTGGGACGGCGCGGCGAACAGACGATCGAGCTCCCCTCCGCGCGCGCGCAGCACGATCTGCGCAGTCGCAGTGAGGGTCGCGTGATCGAAGCCGCGCCAGACGGCCGGCGTGATCAGTGCTCGCGTTCCTGCGGTTCGGGTCACGTGCTCGAGCTCGCGATCCCTGAACGCGGGGTTCACGGGGTTGGATACTGCGCCGAGCCGCATCGCGGCGAGATGCACCGCGGCAGCCTCCCACCAGTTCGGAAGTTGCCATGAGATGACGTCTCCGGGTTCTACGCCGCGCGCGCGCAGGTGGCCTGCGAGACGCCGCGCGCGGTCGTCGAGCTCCTCGAACGTCAGCGCGCGCTCGTCGTCGATCAACGCGACGCGGTTCGCGTTCGCGGCGATCACGGCATCGGCGCGTGATAGGAGGGTCTCGTCCGACCACGACGGCTCGAAGCGCGCGACGAGCTGCGTCGGCAACATGGCGGCACGATACCGCCGCGACCGGCCGGCTTGGCTCCAACGCTGTTGGCCGCCTCCGCCGCGCCTGGTTAGAGTGTGCGCCTATGCCCAAACCACGACGTGGTCGTCCGATGCGCCCTGGGATGCGTCCCGGCGGACCGGGCGGCGGCGCGCGTCCTGCGCCTGCGCAATCCCGCGGCGCCGAGCTGCGCGCGCGCCGCGCCGCATCGCGCGCGGCTCAGCGGGAGAAGCAGCAAGCGCGTGTGGGGCCCGACAAAGAGGAAGCGATCGAGATCGACGGGCTCGTCACCGAAGCGCTGCCGAACACGATGTTCCGCGTGCAGCTCGACAACGGACCGCTCGTGCTCGGTCACATCTCGGGGAAGATGCGCAAGAACTACATCAGGCTCGTCCCCGGAGATCGGGTCAAGGTAGAGCTGTCACCTTACGACCTCACGCGCGGACGTATCACGTATCGCTACCGCTGAGGCGGCCGTGCGCTTCGGCATCCAGACCGGGCAGCAGCATCGCTCGTACGACGAAATCCTTTCGCTGTGGCGAACGGCGGAGCGCACCGGATTCTCGACCGCGTGGCTCTACGATCACCTGATCCCGATCGGCGGCGCGCTCGACGGCAACGTCTTCGAGGCGTACACGATGCTGTCGTCGTTGCTCGCGCGAACGTCGTCGATACGCGGTGGGGTGCTCGTGACGTGCGTCATGTACCGAGAGCCGACGGTCCTCGCGAAGATGGCGGCGACGGTCGATCACGTGTCGAACGGCCGGCTCGAGTTCGGCATCGGATCGTGCTGGAACTTCTGGGAGGCGGACCAGTACGGGCTGCCGTTCCCCGGGTTGGCGGAACGCTACGAGCGGCTCAACGAAGCGATCGAAGTGATCAGCGCGACGTGGTCGGGAACCGCCTTCGAAGGCCGCTTCTACAAGCAATCCGCAGCCGCGGTCGCGCCGGCGCCGGTGCAGCGGCCGCGGCCGCCGATATGGGTTGGAGGGAACGGCAAACGCATCGGTCCCGTTGCGGCGCGATACGCGGATGGGTGGAACTCGATCTTCATGACGTTCGACGAATACCGCGAGCACCTCACGATGGTAGAGAACGCGTGCACGTCCGCGGGCCGCGATCCCGCGACGTTGCGCCGCTCGTTCGGCCAACGGGTCGTCGTCGAGCCGACGTACGAAGCTGCGGAGGAGCGCGCGCGGCAGATGTACGAGCCACACGGCGCAACCTTCGACGACTACGTCCGCGACCGGGTGTTCTTCGGTGCACCGTCCGATGTCGCCGAGAAGATCGCGCCATTCCGCGACGCCGGCGTCGAGGAGTTCATCCTGTGGCACGAGCCACCCATGGATGACCCACGCGCGGAGGAGCAGATAGAAGCCTTCGCCGAAACGGTTGCCCCGCTGCTCTAACGC
>JBHELL010000143.1:0-3832 GCA_046263075.1 Actinomycetota bacterium
GGCACGGGCAATCGACTGACGGGAGATTCGGCAGGCGCCGTCCGGCCACGCGCCGCAGCTTCGAAAGCGGTGCGCTCGTCCCCGTCGAGGCCGAGCGCGTCCGCGAGCCGGCCGGCCGTCTCCCGGTAGATCCTTCGACGCAAGCCCCGTTCCACGTCACTGACGGTGCGAGCGCTGACCTCGGCCTTTTCGGCGAGTTCTTCTTGGGTGAATCCGGCGCCGGCTCGATATCCCTTGAGCAAAGCAGCGAACGTCATGTGCGGGAATCTTAATGCCGCGTCGCCGGACAACTCTGCGAGCAACTCGGTGAGCAACTCTTCATGGTGTACTTCCCCTGGAAGCCGCACACTCTCCTCAACCGATCGAAAGGGGTCCCGATGGAAACGACCGCGCACAAGGACATCGCCCGTCGCTTCTACGAAGAGGTCCTAAACAAGCGAGATGTCGATCTGCTGGACGATCTCGCCGTCACCGACTACATCGAGCACGACCCGTTGCCGGGCCAGGGGACGGGTCTTGCAGGTCTGAAGGACCGAGTGAACGCGCTCCTGACTGGCTTGGACCCGACGTTCACCATCGAAGACGTCATCGCCGAAGGCGATCGCGTCGTCGTCCGGTGGACCAACTCCGGTACGCACGTCGATACGTTCCTCGGCATCCCCGCGACCGGCCGCGCTTTCACCATCGCCGGCATCGATATCTACCGCCTCGAGCATGGGAAGCTCGCCGAGCACTGGCACGTTGTCGACGTGTTCGCGCAGATGATCCAGCTCGGCCTCATCCCGGCCCCCGGGGCTTGAATCGCATGCGCGCGCCGGCCGCCAGATCGCGTTTGCCGGACGGTTGATGTGTTCATTGGATGAAAGGGATGGCCGGGCACCTTTCGTCCAATGAATGGCGTCTCCATCTCGCCCCGCGCATCGCTGACGGAGTTCGCTACTCTCCCTGCTTCGCACGCTGTCTCGGGGGGTTTCTATGAAGCGAGTTACCGGCATCGGCGGCATCTTCTTCAAAGCCAAAGACGCGCCTGCGCTGCAAGACTGGTACAAGCAACACCTCGGCATCGATGTCCAAGTGTGGGGTGGCGCAGCGTTCGACTGGACAGACAACGAAGGTAAGCCGGTCGGCGGCACTACTGCGTGGTGCATCTTCCCGGAGAAGATGGACCACTTCCCCTCGGAGTTCATGGTCAATTACCGCGTCGATGATCTCCACGCGCTCGTGAAAACCTTGCGTGAAGAAGGCTGCAACGTGCTGGGCGACCTGACCGATTCCGACGACGGATTGTTCGCGTGGGTGATGGATCCGGAAGGAAACAAAGTGGAGCTCTGGCAGCCGCCGCCTCGATGATCGCGGCGAAGCACCCGCGACGCGCGAAAGATCTAACCGCGGTGGTTAGAGCAGTTCGACGGTGACGTAGCGGATCGTCTTCTCGCCGACGTTCTCGAGGTCGTGGATGCCCGGCTCTTCGGCAGTGTGCTCCATGTAAGCGACACCTCCTCGTTCTTCGTCGCCTTCGGCGAAGTAGCCGTTCGGGAAGCGCGTCCGGGCGCGCCCCGGCTCGACGCAGACGTAGAAATAGTTGTGCGTGTGCCAGTGGAAGGGCGCGCGCTCACCGGGGGCAAGCTCGATCTCCCACACCCTGACGGTGTCGTTCTCGAAGAGCATCCGGGTTCCGACCGCGAAGTTCGGCTCGCCCTCCAGCTCGCGCGCGAAGTCGGGGGTATCGAACGTTCCCGACGAGTCGCTCATCACCGGATCGTATGCGGGCGGCAACGACTCCGCTGCCATAGCGCCGTTGCGCTAGGGAGGTGGCTCTTCCGCACGAAGCGACCCCCGCACCCATCTTGTAGAAATGGGTACATCTCGCGCACGGGAAGGCGGTCCTGGCAGGCGGATGACGTCCAAGGGCAGGATTACCGGTCGGTAGCGGAGAAGTAATAAATCCGACCATGTCCTAGGGCGCGCCCTGGGCGGGGGCGCGTCACGGCGGGGCGCCCGGCGGACAGTCACGGCGGCTAGACGGGGGACTTCTCAGTATGGCGGGCATCTACAACAACGCGCGCCCTTTGCGTGCGCAGAAGATTATCCGCAAAGCATCGGCTGCACTCGCACTGGCGATCGCGCTGGTGGTGTTTCTTTCGTCGGCGGCAGTGGCCGCAATGATCCAGACCGACCTCTACATCTATCAGAACGGTGACACGGTCAACGTCACCGGCACAGGTTTCGGGGCGAGCGAGGTTGTCGGATTCCGAACGACGGATCCGAACGAGGTCGTTGTCGATGCGGGCTCGGCGACGAGCGACGAAAGCGGCAACGTCGCGTATTCCTTCGTCCTCAACGCGACCACCGGCGGCATCTATACGGTGAACGCGAACGGAGAGTCGAGCGGGGATACGGCATCGACGACGTTCGACCCGCCGCCGGCCAGAGACTTCAAAGCCACGATCCAACCGAACTCCGTCGCGCGTTCGACGACGACGACGTACACGGTCACCGTCGACAACAAGAGCTCGAATGCGTCGAAGCAGCTCGGGTGCGTCAAGATGACGGTCGATAGTCACTTCACAGGCGTCGGCAACGCAGCGATCGTGGCTGCGATCGATCGGACGACGGACGTGACCGGGACCTGGAGCGCAAGCTCGTCCGGACAAGTCGTCACGGCGAGCTCGAGCACCCAGAGCGCGCGCTTGCAATACGGCACGCCGGCAACGGGGGAGCTGAGGTTCTCGTTCTCGGCGGCATCACCGTCTTCGTCGACCGGCTCGCCCTTCACGTTCACCACGGTCGCGTTCAGCGACACGGCGTGCACGAAGGTATTCGACGGATCGAGCCCGTCACCCACCGTTTCGGTGAGTGCGGTTACCCCGACCACGCTCACGTCCGTCAGTGGCTCGGGCGCGTACGGCGGGACGGGGTCGCTCACCGCGACGCTTTCACCGCCCGTCTCCGGCAAGACGATCTCCTTCTCGCTCGACAGTAGGGGCGCCGTCGGCTCTGCAACGACCGACGCAAGCGGTATCGCGATCTTGGCCGGCGTCAGCATGACGGGATACGACGCGGGGACGTGGACCAACGAGGTCGATGCGAGCTTCGCGGGCGACGCGACCTACTCCGGCAGCACGGGCACCGGCAACCTCGTCGTCGGGGTCCTGAACCAAACGATCACCGTCACAACGGCGGCCCCGTCGAGCGCGATATACGGTCATGACTTCAGCGTGGCGGCGACGGCGCCCGGCGGCGCAGTCGCGATCACATCGAGCGGTGGCTGCAGCGGAAGTGGCAGCGGCTCGGCGACCATCACGATGACGAGCGGTACGACGGCATGCGTCGTTGACTTCAACCAGCCGGGGGGACCCAACTACAACGCAGCGCCACAAGTCGAAGAGATCACGACGGCGGCCAAGGCCGGACAGACGATCACTTTCACGTCTTCGGCTCCTTCGAGCGCCGTAACGGGTGATCAGTACACCCCGACGGCGAGCGGCGGCGCCTCGGGTAACCCCGTCACGTTCGGGACTACGGGTGTGTGCTCCTACGACTCAGGCAGCGGCAAGGTGACGATGAGCTCCTCGGGATCATGCACCGTCACGGCGGATCAGGCGGGCAACGGCGACTACAACGCCGCGTCGCAAGCGGCGCAGGTGTTCTCTGTCGGTCACGCCGCCCCGACTTTCACGTTCGATCTTTCGACATTGCCGTCGAAGACGTACGGTGACTCGGCGTTCCCCATCGGCGGGTATGCGAGCAGTAACAGCCCCGGCGTTATCACGTTCGCACTCGGCGCCGGCAGCGTCGGATGCTCGGTCACACCGGCCGGTCAGGTGACGAT
>JBHELL010000144.1:0-2542 GCA_046263075.1 Actinomycetota bacterium
CGACTATTCCGATCTGCTGCGCGCGCTGCGCTGGCGTTAACGGTCCTTCAAACGGTAGACGAATTTCTCCGCCGTGTGTGTCGCCGAGAACGAAACCACCTTCACGTCGACGAGCCCTGCCGCCGATCCGGCCTGCATCACGTCCGCCTCGGTTATCGCCTTGACGCCTTTCGGACGCACGACCCACAACGCTCCGTCTTTCACGAGATCCGGTTTCACCTTCGCGATCCGCTCGAGGTCCGTTGCACGCTCTGCGCCGAGCAAGATGATGTCGCTTCCTTCGCGGCGCTTCTTCGACACGTCCGCCCGGCGTCTGATCGAAGACAGGAAACTCGCATCGTCGATGTAGAGAACCGAGACTCGATGCCCCGGTTTCACGCCGAGCTTGTCGAGCAACGGCTTTTCGCTCACCCGTACAGTAGCGCGCGCTCGGCCTCGATCCGGATCGTGACGCGCCGCTCCCCCTCGCGCGCGGCCCACGGCCTGCCGTCGTGGTACTTGCGGCAGAGCATGCCGATCACTGTGAGCCCGTCTTCGGTCGAACGATCGGCGACGCGACCGTGCACCGTGACGTAGTGATACGGGTTGGCAGGGTCAAGCGCGCACAGCGTCACCGGGGCGCCCGTCTGCAAGTACTTGCCCTTGGCGCGCGTTTCGGTGGTGTTGATCAGGATGAGATCGTCGTCGTCCACGTGCACCCACACCGGGCTCAGGAGCACGCGCTCGCCGTCCGGGTGCGCGACCAGGGGGAACGACAGCGCGCGCAAGATGCGTCGAGCTTCATCGGGCAGCACAGCCACGGCCGAACCTTAACCCATGCCTGTATGAGTACGCGCATGGACCCGTGGGAGACGCGCGCAAGCGAATACGTGGTCAAGGATCCGCCCTGGCTCACCGTGCGACACGATCACATCGTGACGTCGCGCGGTCACGAGATCGACGGCTACTGGAGCAGCTCGTTGGCTCCGGCGAGGCACAGGACCAAACAGGGTGAACGCTAGAGGTCGACGCCGGAGAGAACGAGCAGGCGCATCTCCGTCATCTCTTCCATCGCGTACCGCAATCCTTCCTTGCCGGCTCCGCTCGCCTTCACGCCACCGTACGGCATCTGATCGGCCCGGAACGCGCTGACATCGTTATGGATCACACCCCCGGCGCGGATCTCGCGATGCGCGCGGAACACCTTGGGAAGCTCGTTCGTGAACACCGCGGCCTGCAACCCGAACTCCGAATCGTTCGCGATCGCGAGCGCTTCGTCGAACGAGCCGTAGGTCTGCACGGTGATGACGGGGCCGAAGATCTCCTGACGGCTGACCTTCATCGACGGCTCGACGCCGGCGAGCACCGTCGGCATGTACACCGGATCTTCGCGCTTCGCGCCGCACAGCGCGCGCGCGCCGCCGTCTATCGCCTCACGCACCCACGCGTCCACCCGGTCGAGTGCCTTGACGTCGATCAGAGGGCCGACGTCGGTGTTCGCGTCGTTGGGATCGCCGACGTTCAACGCTTCGACCGCAGCCACGATCATGTCGAGCGCGCGAGCGGCGATGTCTTCGTGCAACAGCACGCGCTGCGTCGCGACGCAGGACTGCCCTGCTTGATAGAAGCCGCCGAACGCGATGCGGCTTACCGCATGCTCGAGATCCGCGTCCGGCTCGACGATGGCGGGCGCGTTGCCGCCGAGCTCGAGGGTCACGCGCTTGCGCGCCGACGCCTGCTTGATCTGCCACCCGACCGGCGTCGAGCCGGTGAACGTGACGATCCGCACGCGCGCGTCTGCGACGGCGCGTTGCGTGTCCTCGACGGAGCACGGCAGAACGGAGATCTCATCGGTCGCGCCGGCTGCGAGCAACATCTCGCCGAGCACGAGTGAGGTGAGCGGCGTCCCGGGCGCAGGCTTCACGATGATCGGGTTGCCGGCGCCGAGCGCAGGACCGACCTTGTGGCACACGAGGTTCAGCGGGAAGTTGAACGGGGTTATGCCGAGCACCGGCCCGATAGGGAACCGGCGGGCCAGCCCGAGCCGTCCTTTGAACGCAGCTTCGGTGTCGAGCCGTATCAACTCACCGGTCAGGCGTTTCGCTTCCTCGCCCGCCCATGTCATCGTGGACACTGCGCGATCGACTTCGCTCGTCGCGAACTTCCGCGGCTTCCCCCCTTCGTGAACGATCAGGCCGACCAACTCCTCGCGACGCGCGCGGATCTGCGCCGCGGTGCCGAGCAGGATCTGCGCGCGCTCGTACGCGGTTTGCTTGCGCGTCTGCTCGAACGCGCGTTCCGCACCCACGATCGCGCGCTCGACGTCGTCCCACGATGCAACGCCGACCTCGTCGATCGTCTGCCCGCTCCACGGATCGGTGACCGGCAAGGTCTCCGCGGACGTTTCCCAGTGTCCCGCGAGCAAGAACGGTCTCATCGACCGAAGGCTACCCCTGCGCGCGGATGCCCATCGCCCTCACGAGGCTCGCCCGTGTCGATCTCGATCCTCCCTCGTCGAGCCCACCACACGGCCGCGCCGAGCAACGCAGGCACGAGATACCGG
>JBHELL010000145.1:0-12508 GCA_046263075.1 Actinomycetota bacterium
CGGGGTGCTTCACCCCATCCCGACGTGTTGCGCGCGCTGGTACGACTTGCCTTCGGAGAGGAACGACGGCGCGAACGCGAGCTCGACGCGTTGGAACTCGCGGATATTCGAATAGCCGCACGTCGCCATCGACTCACGCAAAGCGCCGAAGAGATTCATCGTGCCGTCGTTGACCGGCGCAGGCCCGACCAAGATGTCACGAAGCGTGCCGACGGTCGATGTCTTCACGCGCGCGCCCCGTGGCAGGTCGGGATGGAAGGTCGCCATGCCCCAGTGGTAGCCGCGACCAGGCGCCTCGGATGCGCGCGTGATCGGCGAGCCGATCATCACCGCGTCGGCGCCGCATGCGATCGCTTTCGCGACGTCGCCGCCCGTGCGCATACCGCCGTCGGCGATCACGTGCACGTACCGGCCGGTCTCTTGCAGGTGGCGCATGCGCGCGCCGGCCGCATCGGCGATCGCCGTGGCTTGCGGCACACCGACGCCGATGACTCCTCGCGTCGTGCAGGCGGCGCCGGGGCCGACGCCGACGAGCACGCCGGCCGCACCGGTGCGCATGAGGTGCAACGCCGTCTCGTACGATGCGCACCCGCCGACGATCACCGGCAGCTCGTAGTTCGCGATGAATTCTTTGAGATTGAGCGGCTCGATGCGCGTCGAAACGTGCTCGGCGCTCACGACGGTGCCTTGGATGACCAAGATGTCGAGCTCTGCGTCGAGCGCGATCTTGTGGAACTTCTCCACCCGCTGCGGTGTCAGGCTCGCGGCTGCGACGACGCCGCCTTCCTTGATCTCGCGGATCCGCTTGTAGATCAAGTCTTCCTTCAGCGGCTCGCTGTAGATCTCTTGCATCCGGTGCGTTGCGTCCTTGTCCGAGAGCGTCCGGATCTCTTCGTACACGGCATCGGGGTCTTCGTAACGCGTCCAAAGACCCTCGAGGTTCAGGACGGCGAGCCCGCCGAGCTTGCCGATCTCCACGGCCGTCGCCGGCGAGACGGCCGCGTCCATCGCGGAGGCCAGCATCGGGAGCTCGAACGTGAATGCGTCGATCTGCCACGTGACGTCGACGTCGTCACGGTCGCGCGTTCGGCGGCTCGGCACGATCGAGATCTCGTCGAACCCGTACGCTCGTCGAGCCGTTTTCCCGATCCCCAGCTCTACCTCTGCCATGCCGCCTCCCAGAGCCCGAATGAAAAATGCATCCCCGAGCCGTCGCGGGGATGCGCCTTACTTTAACCGACCGAACCCGCCGTTGCCGTCAGGGAACGGAAAAGGCGGCCCTGTCACCGGGCCGCCTTTCACGAAGCTCTACTTGGTGATCTTCGCGAGCACGTCGCGCGCGCTCAGGACGAGGTATTCGGAGCCCTCGACCTTGACCTCCGTGCCGCCGTACTTCGAGTAGATCACGCGGTCGCCGACCTTTACGTCGACGGGAACGCGGTTCCCGTCCTCGAACCGGCCCGGACCGACCGCCACGACCTCGCCTTCTTGCGGCTTCTCCTTGGCGGTGTCGGGGATGATGATCCCACCAGCCGTCTTCTGGGTCTCTTCCTCGAGTGGCCGGACGACGATGCGGTCCTCGAGCGGCTCGAGGCTGAATCCCTTGGCCATCTGAACCCCTCCCTGGGAATCTATCTGTTAGCACTCTCTCGTGGGGAGTGCTAACGCGATATTAGGAGGGGACACCCGAAGCGTCAACCCGGTGGTCGGGCGCGCGGTAGGCGGCGAACTCCGGCATCAGTGCACCCATCAGGAGGACGCCGGCGACGCACGCAACCCCGCCGCTCACCACGGAGACCAGCGGCGAGAAGACGCTCGCAACGATGCCGGCCTCCAGGTCGCCGAGCCGGGGACCACCCGTAACGACGAGGATGTGGATCGCCGACAACCTGCCGCGCACGGCGTCGGTGACGACCGTTTGCAAGATGGTGCCTCGGAATACCGCGGAGATCACGTCGGCGGTCCCGGCGACGGCAAGACACACGAGTGCGACCCAGATGATGCGGGTAAACCCGAAGGCCGCGATCGCTCCGCCCCAGATCGAGACGGCGACGAGCACCGCGTACCCTTGACGCTTCACTCTGCGAACCCAGCCGGTCGTGAGCGCGCCGACGACCCCGCCCACGGCGACCGCCGAGAACAAGACGCCGATCAGCTCCGGCCCGCGATGGAAGCGCTGCACGACGAGGATCGGGAACAGCGCGCGCGGCATCCCGAAGATCATCGCGATGAGGTCGGCGACGAAGGTTCCTTGCAGCACACGGCTCCCACGAACGAACTGCAGCGACTCCCTGACCGCTCCGAAGCCGGCCGGCGCGCGCGCGTCTCCGTGCGCGCGCTGGGGCGGCAGGCGGATCGCCACGTAGATCAACGCGAGGAACGAGATCGCGTCGGCGGTGTACGCCCACCGCAACCCGAATCGCTGGATGATGAGTCCGCCGATCGCAGGCCCCACGATCATCGCGGCGTTGAACATCACCTGGTTCAACGCAACCGCAGACGACAGCATCTCTCGTGGGATCAGGTTCGGGACGATGGCGCCGCGTGTCGGCGCGGAGATACCGCTCAGTGCCGCCGACGCTGCCGCTGCCAGGTAGATCAGCCACAACGGCGTGCGGTGCAGCGTCGCACCGAACAACAGCGTCCCCGTCGCGCCGACGAACAGCACGCTCGTGACGAGCAAGATCTTCCGCCGGTCCATCCGGTCGATCAGGGGCCGGCCGAGCAGCGACGACAACATGAGGGGTACCACCTGGATAAGGCCGACCAGACCGACCTTTGCCGTCGAGCCGGTAAGCACCTGGACCTGGTAGAAGATCGAAACGACCGTGATCTGGGTGCCGATCTGCGAGACGAACTCGCCCCACCACATCCGCTTGAAGTGCGGGCTCGCGCGGAATGGTGTCCGGTCGACCGCGAGGTTGCGCACGGCGGTGCGCGCGCGCGAATGCGGCTTCGGGATCGACTCGCGGCTCACGCGAGCTTCGATGCTGGGTCTGCGCCGGCGTCCAGCGGCGTTCGCTCGCCGAGCGTCAACCGGCGCGCGCCCGCTGCCGCGATCATCGCGCCGTTGTCGGTGCAGAGCGACAACGGGGGGATGACGACACGTGCTCCGGCTGCTTCACCGGCCGACTTCAAGCGCGCGCGCAACCGCGAGTTCGCGGCGACTCCACCCGCTGCGATGATCGACGGCACGCCGCGGTCGCGCGCCGCGCGCACCGTCTTGTCGACCAACGTGTCGACGATCGCTTCCTGGAATGACGCTGCGACGTCTGCGGGTTCGACGTCGTTGCCGCGAACCTGTTGCTCCCGGAGCCAGCGGATGACGGCCGTCTTCAATCCGGAATACGAGAAGTCGTAGCTTTCGTCGCGCAGCGCGCGCGGGAACGCGATCGCACGCGGATCCCCTTCGGCTGCGAGCCGGTCGATGATCGGGCCCCCGGGGAACCCGAGCCCCATGAAGCGCGCAACCTTGTCGAACGCCTCGCCCGCGGCGTCGTCCATCGTCGAGCCGAGCACCTCGAACGACCCGCGCGCGCGCGAAAGCACGATCATCGTGTGCCCGCCCGACACGAGAAGCGCGATCAGCGGAGGCTCGAGCGACGGCTCGTGCAGGAACGCGGCTTCGATATGGCCGTCGAGATGATTGACACCGATGAAGGGAACGTCGAGCGCGAGCGCGAGTGCTTTCCCCGCCGCGACGCCCGTCATCAGCGCGCCTGCGAGGCCGGGGCCGGTCGTCGCAGCGACGCCGTCGAGGTCCCTAACGGACATCGACGCGTCGAGCAAAGCTTGCTCGATAGCCGGCTGCAGCGCGACGACGTGCTCCCTGCTGGCGATCTCGGGTACGACGCCGCCGAAGCGAGCGTGCATGTCGATCTGAGATCGGATGACGTTCGCCTTCGTGATGCCGTCGGCGATGATCCCAACACCCGTCTCGTCGCACGACGTTTCGATCCCGAGGACGATCACGCGCCGACCGACGCCCGGATCCTGCTCAACCGCTCGGCGATGTCGTCGGAGCCGACATCTTCGATCCACATCACGAGCGCATCCTCGCCGGTCTCCGCGTAGTAGTTCTTGCGCACGCCGACGGGGCGGAAGCCGAACCACGCGTACATCCGTTGCGCCGGCCAGTTCGCGACGCGCACCTCGAGCGCAACCGACCGCGCGCCGCGTTCGCGCGCCTCGGTCAGCATGTCGAGCATCATGCGCGCGCCGACACCGCGATGCTGGAACGACGGATCGACCGCGATCGTCGTGATGTGCCCTTCATCGCTGTGCACCATGAGTCCGCCGTACCCAACGAGATCCTTGTCGTTCGTCGCCACGATGTAGTAGCGCGTCTTCTTCTGCCCGATCTCGCTGAAGAAAAGCGCCGCGCTCCACGGCCGCGGATACACCTGACGCTCGATGACCAACACGTCGTGAACGTGCTTGCGCCGCATCGGCCCGATCGTGATCGGCAGCGACACCTGCGGAGGATCCGCTTCGGCTCTCATGAATCCAGTGCTCTCTTCGGAACCTTTACCCGGAATGGGCGCTCGATGGTCACGCCGCGCGCCTCCCAGTTGATCTCGGCATCGGTCTTGCGCACGTAGATCGGTTCAAGAGCGGACGGAGCGATCCCTTCTTCCAGCTTGAACCGGGGAACCGCAAGCTCGCACAAGGCATCGGCGCTCGGGAACCGCAGCCATCCCGATGCGGCCGAGCCATCGGCACTCCCCAGCTCCTTGCGATACACCGCCGGACCGTTCCCGGCCAGCAACACCGGTTCGCCGAGCTTCGCACACTCCGCGGCGAGCGCCGCCGGGGCGATCGCGCGATATCCACCGAGCCGTTTCACACCGTCCGGCGCCGGCGCGTAGAACGCCGCGAACACTTCATCGCGTCGCGCGTCGATGCATGCGCAGACCGTGCCCGCGGCATGGCGGACGGCGAAGGCGAGCAGATCGAGGCTCGACGAGCCCCACACGGGAACCGAAAGCGCTTGCGCGATCGACTTCGCGGTGACGATCCCAACACGCATGCTGGTGAACAGCCCCGGGCCGAGGCCGGTCGCGACACCGTCCACGTCGCGCAACGACACGCCGGCGCGCGCGCACAGCTCGTCGATCGCGGGCGCGAGGAACTCGACGTGGCCGCGCGCGCGCGAAACCCGCAGGCTCGCGAGCGGCCCGTCGTCGCGCCACAGTGCGACCGACGAAACCGGCGTCGACGTTTCGATCCCGAGCACCAGCACGGCCGAAGCCTACGACGCGGCGTTCCACCGCGTCAGGCTCAGCGATGCGTCGTCGAGCCGCGCGCGCCACGCACCGAGCCCCCGAAGCGCGACCTGCCGGGCATCTCGGTCGTCGCTCGTGATCGAGATCTCGAGACGATCCGGCGGAAGCGCACCCGCCACCGCGTCACCCCACTCGATCACCGCGAGCGCGTCCGGTGCGAACAGCTCCTCGTAACCGAGATCGAACAGCTCCTGAAGCGTGTTCAAGCGGTACACGTCGACGTGCTGGATCCGCATCGCGCCTCGGTACTCGTGTACCAGAACGAAGGATGGGCTCGTCACCCGCTCCTCCACGCCGAGCGCGCGCGCGAGCCCTTGCACGAACGTCGTCTTGCCGGCGCCGAGATCGCCGCTCAGGACGACGACGTCGCCCGGCCGTACCGTGCTCGCGAGCGCCGCGGCGATCTCCCGCGTTTCTTCCGGGGTCGACGACCGAAGGTTCAAAACAGGCCGAGCTGTTCCGTGTCCGGCGACTGCGGCGCCGCGGCTCGACGTTCTTCGAGTACCTTCGCGATGAGGCGGAAGTCGTCTTCGGTCTGACTCATCTGCGTCGCGCCGCCGCGCAAGATGGCGGCGGGGTGAAACGTCGGGATGAGCACCCGGCCGCGCCAGTCGAACCGCCGGCCGCGCAGGCGCGTGATCCCGACCTGGGTGCCGAGCAGCAGCCGCGTCGCGAAGTTGCCGAGCGTGCAGATCACGAGCGGATCGACGAGCGAGATCTGCTCCTTGAGCCACGGCTTGCACGCATCGATCTCCTCGGGCAACGGGTCGCGGTTGCCTGGCGGACGGCACTTCAACACGTTCGCGACGTACACGTCGTCGCGCGTCGAGCCGATCGTTTCGAGCAGCTTCGTCAGCAACTTCCCGGCCGCGCCGACGAACGGAAGACCTCGCTGATCCTCGTGGGATCCCGGCGCCTCCCCGACGAGCATCAGGTCTGCATCCGGATCGCCGTTGCCGAAGACGACCTGCGTGCGCGTCGTCGCAAGCGCGCACCTCTCGCACCGAAGCGCCTCTTCCCTCACGGTCTCGATGCTCATCGCACGTCCCCCTGGGGAAGGCCGGCCCGTCTCCCGCGCGCAGGCACACCGCCTGCATCGCTCGCGGCGCGCGCCGCGTTGCGGATGGCGCGCGCAAGCACATCGGCTGCGAGCGCCCCGACCCTTTCCGCATCGGCATCCACCGCTCCCGTCGCGAGCGCGAAGACCGTGTCGCCGTCCCACATCGTGAACGAGGGACGCGTGGCTCGCGCGATACCGGTCGACGCCATCTCTGCGACCGCCCGCGCGCCCTCTTTCCCGAGCCGCGCGTTCGTTGCCACGCACGCGATCGTGGTGTGATCGCGCGCGGCATCCGTCGGCATCGGGAGCGGCTCGGCGCGGGCGCCTGCGATCACCGAGCCGTCCTCCTCGACGACGTCGCCGACGGAGTTGACGACGGCGAGCGCGCCCACCACGAGGGCGCCGCTCCAGGCGCTGTCTTGACCGAGTCCGCCCTTGCTCATGTTCTCGAACCCAGCGGTCTTCCCCACCGTCGCGCCCGTCCCCGCTCCGACGTTTCCCTGCAGCTCGTTGGTCTCGCTCGCATCGTCGCACGCAGCGTACGCGTCGCCGTCGTCGGGTCGCGTCGCCGCGTCGCCGAGCGTCAGATCGTAGATGGCCGCCGTCGGCACGATCGGAACAGGACCGGCAGGCGCCGGATGACCGATCCCGCGTTCCTCGAGCCAGCGCATGACCCCGTTCGCCGCCCCGAGACCGAACGCCGAGCCGCCGGTGAGAAGGACGGCGTCGACGTGCAACACGCGCCGGCCTGGTTGGATCGCATCGGTCTCGCGCGTTGCCGGCGCGTTGCCCGGGATGAACACCGAACCGACCGTCGCCGGCGGCGGCAGGATCACGGTGCAGCCGGTGAGCGCGCGCAGGTGGGTGAAGTGCCCAAGGCGGATCCCCCGGACCTGCGTGATCACGGCGCTGCGAGCTTCGACGCTGCTTCGACGCGCGTCAGGAACTCGCGGATGTGCTGGTTGAACTCGTCTGGTCGTTCGACCATCGATGTGTGTCCTGCACCCTCGATGACGGCGAGCTCGGCCTGCGGGAGCGCGAACGCCATCCGCTCGGCGGCATGTGGGGGCGTGAGTCGATCGTGTGAGCCGACGATGATCAGCACCGGCACATTGATGTTCGGAAGCACGTCGCTGAGGTCGAATCCCATGATCGTGGGGATCAGGCTCAGCCACACCTCCGACGGCGTGTCGGCGAGCAGCCGCTCGATGAACGCGACCTGCGACGGCGACGGGTTCGGGCCGAAGCCCATGACACGAGTGCCGAGGTACGCGACCGTCGAGCCGTTGCGCCGCAGCCGGTCGACCGCGTCCACACGACCCGCCAGCGCGCGCATCACCACTTCCTGCAACCCTTGAAGCGCGGCGGCGATCCTGCGTCCGGCCGGCAGCATCCCGCCCATCACGTCGGCCGCCGTCGTATCCACGAGGACGAGCCCCGCGACCGTCGTGCCGATCTTCTCGGGGAAAAGACGCGCGTACTCGAGCGCGGCCATCCCACCCATCGAGTGACCCACCAACACAACCCGCCCGTTCGGCGCAGCGTCGCTGATCACCGCATCGATGTCGCGCGCGAGCGCCGTGAGGGTCCAATCGTTCGTCGGCGGGCGGCCGCTGCGACCGTGCCCTCGATGATCGAAGGTGACGATGCGCGCGTCCCCTGCGAGCCCGAGCACCTGGTGATGCCACAGCGTGCATCCGAGCGAGAAGCCGTGCGAAAGAGCGAGCGTGATCTCGCCGCTTCCGCTCCCTTCGACGTGTAGCAACGTGCCGTCCGACGTAGCGACGGGACCGATCGCCTCGCCGCGCACATCACCGTAGCGTTCGTCCTTGTAGGGGTCCGGTCGCGCCTTGTCTTTGCGCACGAACGCGCGCTCCGCTGCGAGTCCGACGCCGACGACCGCACCGACGCCGAGCACGGTGGCGGTCCCGCGCCGGATCTGTTTCCCCCGGTCAGCCATTCGCGATGCGCGGGATGCGCGATGAGATACGCGTCGTCACTTCGTAGTTGATGGTACCGGTTCGGGCCGCGATCTCATCCGCGGTGATTCGCTCGGACCCTTGCTCGCCGATGAGCACGACCTCGTCGCCGATCGCAACATCGGTGTCGCCGACGTCGGCCATGAACGAATCCATCGTCACCGTCCCGACCGCGGGATGCCTGGCGCCGGCGATCAGAACCTCGGCGTTGTTCGACAACGCGCGCGGCCACCCATCGGCGTACCCGAGGGGGATCGACACGATCGTTCCGTCGCGGTCGAGCCGGTACCGGTGGCCGTAGCTCACCGCGTCCCCGGCTCGGCACCGTTTGACCATCGCGGCGCGAGCCTTGAGCGACAGCGCAGGTACGAGTTCGAACTCGACGTCGGGACCCGGGGTCATCCCGTACATCGCGATGCCGAGCCGCACCATGTCGAAATGCGTGTCTGGACGAGTGATCGACGCCGCGGAATTCGCGAGGTGGCGGATGCGCGGAGCGACGCCGAGCCCCTGCAACCGCTCGAGCGCCGCCGTGAAGCGGTCGAGCTGCTCGTCGATGAACGGATGCCGCGGCTGATCCGCATGCGCGAAATGGGAGAAGACGCCTTCGATCTGGATGTGCGGCTCCTTCGCGAGCGCGCGCACGAAATCATCGAGCCGGTCCAGCGGACACCCCAGCCTGTTCAGGCCGGTATCGATCTTCAGGTGGACCCGCACCGTGGCGCGCGCGCGCTCCGCGGCCCCGGCGATGCAATGTAGTCCCGGCTCGCTGAACACGACGGGCGTGAGATCGTTCGCGATCGCTTCGTCGACGCGCTCCGCGGGCGGCTCGTGCAACAACAGGATCGGCACGGTGATGCCGGCCTCACGCAAACGTAGGCCTTCGTCGACGAGGATCACGCCGAGCCACGTCGCGCCGGCCTCGAGGGCTGCGCGCGCGACAGGGACGTCGCCGTGGCCGTACGCGTTCGCCTTCACCACCGCCATGAGAGATGCGTCGTTGGCGAGCTTCGCGTGCACGCGCGAGACGTTCGCGCGGATGGCGTCGAGATCGATCTCCGCCCAGGCCGGCCGCGGTTCGTTCACGCGCAGACCTCGTGGATCGTTGCGCCGAGCTCCTCGGCGAGCGCGGTCGCATTCGCAGGGTGCGGCGCGATCCGGTGCGCGATGCGATCCGCCGCGCGGCCGTGCACCCACACTGCGGCTGCCACCCGAGACGGCACGGCATCCGCCGGCAAGCGGGACGGCGACACCGAACCGGCCGTTTGTGCGAGCACCGATGCGATGATGCCCGTGAGCACGTCCCCCGTCCCGCCTTGCGCGAGAGCGGCGCCACCGGTCGGGTTCACGAACGCCATCGCGCGCGCGCCCTGCCCGTCCTCCACCATCGCCATGGTCACCGTGCCGGGGCCTTTCAACGTCAGCACGCACCCGAGCTGCTCGGCGACGCGGCGCGCGACCGTCAGGCGGTCGGCTGCGATCTCAGCAGGGTCGACGCCTGCGAGTCGCGCAAGCTCCCCGGCGTGGGGCGTAAGCACGGTGGTGTTGCGCGCGCGCAGACGGAGCGGCTCCGGCGCGCCGGCGAACGCGTTCAGCGCGTCGGCGTCGAGCACGAGGGGGCCGTCGATCTTCGGCAGCAGGGCGCGCACGAACTCGACGGTCGCGGGATGCCGCGAAAGCCCGGGCCCGATCGCGATCGCATGGAACTCGTCGAGCCGCGGCACGATGAGATCGAGCGCCTTCTCGTCGATCGTTCCTTCACTGGATTCGGGGACGGGTATCGTCGTTATCTCCGGAACGCGCGCGATCGCGGCTCGGCAGACGTCGTCCGGCGCGCACAGCACGGTCAACCCCGCTCCGGCGTGAACGCTCGCGAGGCTCGCCAGTGCTGCTGCGCCGGGCATCGCGCGCGATCCCGCGATGACGAGCACCGTTCCCGCCGACCGTTTGTGCTCGCTCGGCCGCCGCAGCGGCCACCACAATGCAACGTCGGTCGCGTCGAGCGCGAACGCGCTCGGAACGCCCCGCGTTCCGATGTCTGCGACTTCGACGACGCCCGCAAGCGAGCGCCCCGGCTCGAACATCAATCCCGGTTTGTATCCGCCGAGCGTGAGCGTCGCATCGGCTCGTACGCACCCGAGCGGCGCGAGATCCTCTCCGGCGATCCGGCCGGTATCTGCGTCGAGCCCGCTCGGCACATCCACTGCGAGCACCGGCAGACCGTCGGAATCGTGCGCGGCTCGAAGCATGTCGATCGCCGCGCGCGCCGGTCCCTCGGGTGGGCGAGACAAGCCGACACCGAAGATCGCGTCGACCGCGAGGTCGGCGCGCGCGAGCTCCCGGCCGGCGCCTTCGAGCCCGACGACACGGCCGCGGAACCGCGCGCGCTGAAGTTTCCCAAGCTCGTTCATCTCGTCGAATACGGTGACGATGCTCACTGCGGCGCCCTGGGAGGCGAGCACGCGCGCGGCCACCAATCCGTCGCCCGCGTTGTTGCCCTTTCCGCACAAGACCACGATGCGACGGCCGTATGTTGCGCCAAGCATCCGTCGAGCCGCGCGCGCGACGGCTCGCCCGGCATTCCCCATCAGTGCCTCGACACCGACCCCGTGCTCGGCGGCTTCAGCGTCCTGGCGCCGTACGTCCTCTGCCGTCAGGACGGGCTGCATCTACTCGACCGTCACCGACTTCGCGAGGTTCCGCGGCTGATCGACGTCGCATCCACGAAGGATCGCGACTTCGTAGGCGAGCAGCTGCAGCGGCACCGACACCAGGCCCGGCACGAGGAGCTCTTCCGTGAGCGGCACTTCGATCACGCGGTCGACATGGCGCCCGAACTCCTCGGCATCTCCCGCCGAGCAGATCGCGATCACGAAGGCTCCGCGCGCTTTTATCTCCTGGATGTTCGAGAGAACCTTGGGGTACACGTGGCATTGCGTCGCGATCGCAACCACCGGTACGCCCTTGTCGATGAGGGCGATCGGTCCGTGCTTCAGCTCACCCGCGGGGAACCCTTCCGCGTGCACGTAGCTGACTTCCTTCAGCTTCAGCGCACCTTCGAGAGCCATCGGGTAGCCGACGTGCCTGCCGACGAACAGCACCGTCGGCGCGTCTGCGATCTCGCGCGCAAGCTCCTTAACGCGGTCGCGAAGCGTGAGGGTTTCCCGCAGCAGCTCGGGCAGCCGGCGCATCTCGGCGACGATGGCGCGGATCTCGTTCGGGTACTTCGATCCACGGACCTGCGCGAGGAACAACGCGAGAAGCTTCAGCGCGACGAGCTGGGTCGTGAACGTCTTCGTGGCGAGCACGCAGATCTCGGGCTCGGCATGCGTGTAGAGGACGGCGTCGGACTCGCGCGCGATGCTCGAGCCGACGACGTTCGTGACGGCTACCACCTTCGCGCGCTGGGCGCGCGCGAACCGCACCGCCTCGAGCGTGTCGATCGTCTCACCTGATTGGGAAACCGCGATGACGAGCGTGTCGCGATCGAGAACCGGATCGCGGTAGCGGAACTCGCTCGCGACCTCGATCTCGACCGGCAGCCGCGTCCAATGTTCGATCGCATACTTCGCGACGAGGCCCGCATGGAACGCGGTGCCGCACGCAACGACGAAAACCTTATCGATCGACCGGATCTCTTCGTCGCTCAATCGAAGCTCGTCCAACGTGAGGAAGCCGTTCGGTAATGTGCGGCCGCGCAACGTGGACTCGACCGCTTGCGGCTGCTCGTAGATCTCCTTGAGCATGAACCACGGATACCCCGCCTTCTCCGCCGCACCGACGTCCCAGTCGATCGTGATCGGCGTGCCCTCAGCGGGAGCACCGTCGAACGTCGTGATGGTGTACCCATCGCGCCGGATCTCGACGATCTGATCGTCGAGGACGTGAGTCACCTCTCGCGTGTGTTGGAGCAACGCGGTGGGATCCGACGCGAGAAACGTGGCGTTGTCGTTCCGACCGACGATCAACGGGCTGGTTCGCTTCGCTGCAACGATCAGCCCCGGCTCGCCCGCGTGAACGACCGCGATCGAGAACGCTCCTTCGATACCGCGCAGCGTCGCACGAACAGCCGCGACGAGGTCGCCGGCGTAATTCATCTCGACGAGATGGGCGAGCGTTTCGGTGTCCGTCTCGCTCGCGAAGATGTGTCCGTTCAGCTCGAGGTCATCGCGCAGCGCGAGGTA